>JAGVBT010000025.1 GCA_020059605.1 Deltaproteobacteria bacterium | reverse complement strand
CGCAAATACCACCATCACTCTCCCGCCCGCTGCTGATTCGACACCTCCCTCGGTCACGTCTTTCACCATCCCGGCGACTTCGAGCTCGCTGACCGTCTCGGTCACAGCCCTCGGGGCCACGGATAATGTCGGAGTAAGCGGCTATCTCCTTACCGAATCCGCAACCAAACCCGCTGCCTCGGCAACCGGCTGGACGGCAACACCGCCAACCAGCCACACCTTTGCCTCGGCCGGGACAAAAACCCTCTATGCCTGGGCCAAGGATGCCGCAGGAAATGTCTCCAACAGCATGAGCGCCTCCACTACCGTCACTACCACTGGGAACGAGCTTGATATGAGCGTCTGGGTAGGAAAGTGGTTCAAGATGAATGAAAGGTATATGGGGTATGAAATGCAGAATTCAATCTGGGCCAAACATCACGAAACTTTTCCTGCATACATAAAAATTTACGAGTGGGATCCTGAAAAGAATATTCTGAAGGCTGACCGGTATGAATACGACGCGGAGAGCGAGGAGTGGTTTACGGAACCCCTCAATCTAAATTATCTCTCCGGTAGCATCCTCGACTTTCTCTGTTCAGCCCACACCATAGATGAACAGACCCATTCGACCTATGGCTTTACGGCGCGGATCTCAGGTTCAGAGAGACGCGGGTTTCTTGAAGCAAGGTTCAAAACCCTCGGGGGTTATTACGTCAGCGTGAAAGATGGCGAGCCCGGCAATGAATACTCGGCTGGAAACCTCATCATCCAGGGCAATCTCATCTCCGAGTCGGAGGTCCCTGTCCCGGTTAACATCCTTGTAAACTGATGCACTCCCGGGGGGCTCTTCTTTAAGATGGGCCCCCCGGATTCTATCCAATCGAAGAGCACGAACCTCTCGATACACTGCCAACCCCCTTCTCGTCCCCATTTGCTTATTTCATCCTTTTACGATAAAATAATTTAAAAAAGGGAGATATAAGCAATGAAAAAAGAGACCGTCATCCTGTGCATTGTGATTGCATTTCTCGCGGGATTCATTACCGGGGCAACCGTGGCCATCCTGAGAGGAACCAAGGGAATAGACAGGGGAGTGGAAAAGAAAGCGGAAGCTCCAGGCCCCCAAATGCCTCCCCCCGGCCCTGACCCTGCGGAGACAACCCTGAAGATCCAATCTCTAAAGGAGATGATCAAAAAAGACCCCAAAAACCTGCCGGCTTTAGTGGAACTCGGAAATCTCTACTTCGATACCGGTCAGCCGAAAGAGGCAATTGAGTCTTACAGTCAGTATCTTGCCATCAAACCGGATAATGCGGATGTGAGGACGGATATGGGAATCATGTACAGGGCTATGGGAGACTTTGACCGTGCGATCGAGGAGTTTAAAAAAGCCGTCCAATCCGATCCGAAACACGTCAATAGCCGATACAACATAGGCATTGTGCTTCTCCATGATAAAAACGACATCCAGGGGGCGATTAAGACCTGGGAGGAATATCTGAAAGTCGATCCGAATAGTGAAAGGGCGAATCGTATAAGGGCTCAGATTGATAAGATGAAACAGATGGCCAAATAAAATAACAGCGCGGAGCTGGAGGTTCGGAGTTAAAAAAGACTCAATCCATGTGAAAAAGCATAGAAAAAATAGCGATGAAAGAAGAGAAAGAAGAACTGGAACAAGCCAAAGAGTTATTCAAGGAAGGCTTGAAGAAAATCTTTAAAGCGACCAAGAAGGTCTCTGAGAAGGTTGTCGAAGGCTTCCGGGAGGGTTACGCTGAAGACGTCACCAAAAAAGAAAGTGACTAAAGTTGCAAGTGAACTAAAGTGACTAAAGTTTTTAAGAAATTAAAGATTTTAACTTTAGGCACCTTCAACTTTAGTTCACTTTAGTCACTTCCTTTCATCACTCCTACCTGAACATTTCTGAACCGGGCAGGCGCGGCGCCGTGCCCCACATGGGCGACCTGGCCCGGCTCTCCTTTGCCGCAATTGGGCGTTCCCCACATCTGCCAGTGGCCCTGATGGGCAATGGCGTCGCAGGAATTCCAGAATTGGGGAGTAATCCCCGTATAGGTGGGATTCTTGACCATCTCACCAAGCTTCCCTTTTCTGATCTCCCATCCGATCTCCGTCCCGAACTGGAAATTGATCCTTTTGTCATCGATCGACCAGCTCCGATTCGTACTCAGGAAAATCCCCTCTTCCGTATCGGAGATCATATCCTGCAGGGCCCATTCCCCGGGCTCCAGATTGATGTTGGTCATACGGATCAGGGGAATCCGGTTCCAGCCGTCCGCCCTCATGGTCCCGTTGCTCTCTTTTCCGAGAGTGCGGGCGGTCTCTCTCGAAGTGAGAAGATTGACCAGAATCCCCTGAGAGATGATGGGGACCCTCTGTGCCTGGGTTCCCTCATCATCATATCCGAAAGTGCCCAATCCTCCGGGATAGGTGGCATCCGCCACCACATTGACGATCTCCGAACCATACTGAAAGGAGCCTACCATCTCCGGCCTAATAAAACTGGTCCCTGCATAACTCGCCTCTGTCCCGAGAACCCGGTCAAGCTCAATGGGATGGCCGATGGACTCATGAACCTGGAGGGCCAACTGGGAATTATCGAGAATCAGGGTTGTCACTTTTGATGGGCAGGGGGTTGCGGAAAGAAGTTGAACTGCCTCCTCTGCAACCCTTTCTGCATGGTCCTGTAAGGCCAAGACCTCAATCCATTCGTACCCTCTCGTGGCAAAATTTCCCCGGAAGGAATTGGGATAGGATCGGATCTGGATTTCCCCCTTATCGATGGCGGTCGCAGAAATTCCCGCGCCGCACTCCACGATCTCCTGCCGGATATAGGAACCCTCTGTGGAGGCGAACGTCTTCTCGGTTTTATACGATCCCATAAAGGCTTCTGAGATCTTCACACCTTTATTTCTGCGGATGGCCTCATCGGCCCCCAGGAGAAGACTCATCTTTTTTTCATGCGAAACTTCAAAGGGATCGGTAGCAACAGGGGTTCTGTATTGATCCACCCTTTGAGGAGCATGCGGATAGTCAACTCCGGTTCCTTTTGCTTTTAAACTTGCTCTGGCAATCTTGAACGCCTTGGTAAAAACGGCTTCCATCTCTTTCTTCGTTAAGTTAAAGCTAGAGGCAAATCCCCAGGCTCCAGAAAAGAGGATCCGGATACCGAATCCAAAATCCTCATCGTAGGTAAAAGCCTCCACCTTTCCGTTCTTCACCCCGATCTCTTCAGTTCGTCTGTGAACAATACGGATGTCGGCATAGTCCACCCTTTTGAGCTTAGCCAGATCAAGAATATTCCCAACAAGTTCCTTCATCTTTTTGCCTTTTAAAGATTGCCCATAGTGAGTGAGCTAAAGTTACAAGTGAACTAAAGTGACTAAAGTTATTTCTTACCAATAGAGGAAAAGATTGCCAACAACTCGTCACATTCATCATATTCAGGTTTCAATCTTTCCCGGGATAACCATTCAAGGTCTCCAATGACTTCCAACCAATACTGCGTTTCGCTTGCTTCGCTCTCACAGATTCTAATCTTATTTTTAAAATCAGCCCTGCTTCTGGCCCTGTTTGCCTCACGATAATTCGCTCCAACAGAAGTCCCTGACTTGGTAATCTGTTTCCTTATTTCCCTACCTTCAGGTGTATTGGGCAAAGCAGTTGATAACCGAATAATCCTGACGTCAAAGTCACGAGTCCTTTTCTCAAGTAGTTTAGAAAATTCTTTATTGTCCATTTTTTTTCAATTTTAGTTATTTTAAACTTTAGCTCACTTTAGTCACTTTAAACTTTAGTCACTTATAACGCTGATACTCCCGAAAAGTTGAACCCGTCCACCTTGATGGCCGGCGCTACGACACCTGTGATGAAACGCCTTGAATAGACCGTGCCCTCGGAGCAGATCCTCCGGTCTCTGGAGACCGCGCTGACCCGAGAGAGAGCCCGGAGAACAGATTCCGTAAACCTCAGGTTCTTAATCGGCTGCTTGATCTCCCCTTCTTCAATCAAAAAAGTCCCATCCCGTGTCATCCCGGTCAGTACGGCCTTCATCGGTTCGACCACGTTGGTGTAATGAAAACGGGTGACATAGATCCCTTTTCGGACAGACCCGACCATCTCTTCCAGGGAGGATCCCCCTTCCTTCATAAAGAGATTGATGGGAATGGGCCCCTCGGTATTGGGCGCAATGAGGCCGTGTCCCGTGGAATCCTTTCCTTCACGGTTTCCGGTGAAAGAATCATAGGTCACCTCTTTGGCCACACCTCCCTCAAAAAAAACCACTCTCTGCTTGGGAATACCTTCAAAGTCGAAGGGAATCTGCAATCCTTCGGGATCAAGGCCGTCATCATAGAGGGTCACCCTTGAGTCCACCAACTTCCGCCCAATTTGATTGCAGAAGAAGCTTCTTTCCTCCTGGACAGCCAGGGCATGGAAACCCAGATAGCCAAGAAAGGACAGGAGTTCGCTCACGGCATAGGGCTCCAAAACGACCTCATACTCTCCTGGCTCAATTTGAACCGGTTCTCCTCTCGAGGCCTTTCCAATCGCTTCTCCGGCAAGGGAATGGATATCGAGGCGATTCGGATCTCTCGACACAAAACCGGCGTAGCCCGACCCTCTCTCATTTGCAACGATCAGATGAAAAACGAGATCCGAATATCTCTGATAAGCTTCTACTCCCAGTGAGTTCACCACGGCGACTTCCACCGCTCCATTCGAAAAAGAGCCTGAAGCTTTTAAACCTTCCTCCTTCACCATTTTGAAGAGATCATTGATTCCCTTCACCTTTCGATCCGGAGTTAGAGTTTTTATATTTTCATTGAAGGTGGTTATTCTGGGGATGGGTTGGGGGCTAGGCAACGAGACGAATTCATCATTGGGATGCTGAATTTCGGCCAGAGAAACCGCTTTTTTTATTAAATCTCTGATGGAGGCACGGTCAAGGAGATTGGTTGTAAACACGACGATCCTCTTATTCATCACGACCCTGAGGATCAATGTCCTGTTTCTCTCGGCGACATGCTGATGGACCGAGGAGTTGGCGAAACGGGTAAGGGATGAATCCTCCGTCATAAGAAGGGCCTCGGTCTGATCAGCACGTGATTCCCGAACCACATCCTTCAATAAACGGAGGCAAGCCTCTTTTCCTGTCATTCTTTTTTACCCTTTTTCCGGTAATCCGTCACCGCAGCGCGGATCGCCGTTTCGGCAAGAATGGAACAATGGATTTTTGAAGCTGGAAGTCCGCCCAGGGCATGGACGATATTCTCATCCGAAATCTCAAGGGCCTCTTCAATCGTCTTGCCCTTGATCATCTCGGTGGCAAGGCTCGATGAGGCGATCGCCGCACCGCAACCGAAGGTGAGAAAGGCGACATCGACAATCCGGTTTGACTCAACCCGAATGAAGAGCCTCATCGTATCCCCGCAGACAGGGTTCCGGGCCTCGCCTACTCCGTCGGGATCCTCCATCTCCCCCATATTTCTTGGTTGTTTTAAATGATCCAAAACAATGGGATTATAAGCCCCGGGTGACTCTTCCATATCAAGAAGTGGGAAGTGCCTAAAGTGAACTAGCGAATTACACTAATGATAACGAATTCCACGAATAAAACCTATTCGTGTCATTTGCTGTCATTTGTGCTATTCGTTTCTATTTTCTTCGCAAACTCCTTTCCAAATTGAATCGCACCCTTTATCTCCTCCGGATCAGGAATATACTGAGCAGTCAGTTCTTGCTCCCAGAGGTCGAACTTCTCCTGTTCGAGACTCTTCTTCATCTCCTTGAGCGCCCCCCCTCCCCATCCATACGATCCAAAGAGGCCGAAAATTTTCCCCTTGGGTCTCAACCCCTTCATATAGGTTAAAAAATCCCCCATTGTGGGAAACATCCCGTTATTCAAAGTCGGTGAACCCAAAAGCACCCCCTTGGCCTCCAGCATCTCCTCGATGATATCACTCCGGTGGTTTGAACGGAGATGGAGCAGTTTCGCCTCCACCCCTTCTTCAATCAGGCCTTTCAATATGCCCTTGGCCAGGGCCTCGGTGCTTCCCCACATCGTATCATAGATGACGAGGGCTTTGCGGTTTGCTTTCCCCTGGCTCCAGTCCACATAGGCCTGAATGATTCGACCGGGATTCTTTCTCCAGATGAGGCCATGGCTGGGCCCGATGATATCAATGGGAATGCCCATTTTTGCGACTTCGTCTATTTTCTTTAAAATAAGGGGGGCAAGAGGCCAGAGGATATTGGCAAAATATTTTGCGGCATGCCTCATCACCTCATCTCCCACTTCATCCTCAAACCTCTGACAGGAAGCAAAATGCTGGCCGAAGGCATCATTGGGTAGCAGGACACGGTCTTCCGGGATATAAGTGAACATGCTGTCCGGCCAGTGAAGCATCGGGGCCTCCACAAAGGAAAGGTTGCGTTGACCAATGGAAAGACTTTCCCCTGTCTTCACCACTTTAAAATTCATCGGGTCCCGATAATGCTTGCCCAGCCCCGCCTTTCCTCTCTCTGAAGTCACCACGACGGGGTTGCCAATCCGTTCTATGATCGGGGAGAGAGAACTGGAATGGTCCATCTCCACATGATTCGATATGATGATGTCAATCTTCGACGGGTCAATGATCTCTGAAATCCGGCCAAGCATCTCTAAGTAAAACGGCGCCTTGACCGTATCTACAAGGACATTTTTCTCATCCAGTATCAAATAAGCATTGTAAGTGGTCCCCGTGGTGGTGGAATACCCGTGGAAGTCTCTGATATTCCAATCAATCGCCCCGACCCAATAGATTCCTTTTTTTAACTCTACGATCTCCATCTTTACCCCCCTTATCTCTGTAAGTCTTTTTTTTAACCATAAAGAATTCCCCTTTAAAAATCAACCGACCTCTAAAAAAAACCCATCAAACCCAATAGGGTTGATGGGACCAAAGAATCTTGAAGATCCCTCTGGGGACGCAATCGATTCTACTTTTTAATCTTAACAGGATTGCACAGTTCCCTTTGAGCCACGGCTACCCGGCCGCATGAATCACAGACATAATTTAATTTCGCCACCTTCGGTTTGCAGACATGCCTCGGATTGCTCACCGTGATCCCACAGTAATCACAGGTGTAGGCTTTCTTAACCTCCCGAGGGCTGCAGAGATGCCCCTTTTCAGTGGTAACCATGCCACACGACTTACATTTATAAACCTTTGCGTCCGATTTTGTTGCCATGATTCATTCTCCTTTCTTATTCTCCTGTTTCTTTCCCCCGGCTATAAAAGAGGGGAAGGTGAACTATTTTTTCGAAAAGACTTCAAACGAATCTAAAATCCTCTTCATATCCTCCCGGTCCTTGCTCCCCTCCTTATCTAAGATGACATAGAGGATGAAGAGTTGATAAGGCTCCGTAAATCCGTAGATCCATCCCTGCTCTCTTTTCAAGCCTTTGACGGTATAAGTCGCATATTTTTTCGCCGCAAACTGAACTCCCTTTAGAGTGATCGGCTCTGTCGGCCCGACGGTCACCTCGATTCCTTTTCCATGCTCCTCTTCGAGTTCCTGTTTAAAACTTCCTGTCGCCGCTGTTGTTAATCTCTCGATAAATTCCTGGCTGAATTTCGAATACCTGCCGGCCGGAGTCAAATCGAACTGGATATTCGATTGGGTCGAAGGATTGAAGACAAACACTTCCGATTCCTCCAATCCCTCCTTTTCATAGCCCAGCCCCAGCATAAACTCCGGATACTCTGCGGCCATCTTCCAGTGAGACGGGGCTGAAACCTTAAACGGGAACCGGACGCCTGTAAACTGATTCCCTTCAATCTTCCCGATAGGAAGGGCGAGATCCTCCTTTACGGGTTCACGAACCGGAATCCCGGCGCATCCTGACAGGGTAAAAATCAAAACAAAAATTAAAAACAGTTTTCTTTTCATTCTTCCGGCAACCTCCTTTATAAATTTTTATAATTTAACAGCAATATCCATACCATAATTCTCACCATCTGTATTAATTAAACTAATGTACTAGTTAAACTAACTATTCGAATTATAATAGAAATTTTAATTAAAAAAAAGCAAAAAAATCCGTTCTCCAAAAATTTATTCCCGGAAAACAATATTTTGTTTAAAAAATTGACAAACATAAGCAGGGATCAGAAATAGATTCGTTAAATCCATAATAATTTCAACTGATTTCTAAATTGTCTATTTTATGACCCACATGTATCAAATATAATCGATAATCCAAATTGGCAATGGGATTTGACTGCTAAAAATTCAAATGATAATGTGGATTGAGGAGGGTGGGGAATGAAATCAGATCAGAAGCGATGGGATGAAAGATTCAGGGGAAAAGGATTTGCCTTTGGCAAAGAACCCAATCCTTTTTTGAAAAAGCATATCCACCTTCTCCAAAAAGGGAAAACCCTCGATATTGCTGCAGGCGAAGGAAGAAATGCGATCTTTCTGGCACAACATGGATTTGAAGTGGATGCAGTGGATATATCCTGGGTCGGCTTAAAGAAAGCTCAAAAATTGGCCAGAGAGATCGGAGTAAAAATCAATACCACTTTCGCTGACCTTAACACATATCAAATCGAAAAGGAGAAATATGACCTCATCGCAAACTTCTACTTTCTCAGAAGAGGTTTCATCCCGAAAATAAAAAAGGGGCTTAAAAAAGGTGGCAGAGTAATCTTTGAAACCTATACTCTTGAGCAGAAGAACGTCGGAGCCGAAGGCCCTAAAGATCCAAAATACTTCTTAAAATCGAACGAACTGCTCCGACTCTTTGAAGACTTCCGGATCCTATTCTACCGCGAAGGAGTTTTTAAGGAAGGCGGAAGAAAGAAGGCGATCGCCAGTTTGATCGCCGAGAAACGATGAGTCTGTTTCAGGTTGACCGTTTCAGGTTTAAGGTTTTTAATTTTAAGCTTCAACCTTGTCACTACAGTACGAACCCTAATCCCCAGTAAACCCCCATGCCCAGGATGACTGATCCCCAGAGGCTCTTCACTTTCCAGGCAAATAGAAAAACAGGAATGGCGGAAAGAAGGTAAGGGGATTGAATTTCCATTCTTCCTTCTCCGTTGAAGAAAAGGATGGGAAAGACAATGGCGCTTAAAATGGATATGGGAAAGTATTCCAACCCCCTTTTAAGCCTTCCCGGAATGACCCAACGACTAAACAGAGCCATCGGAATGAATCGGGGAAGGAAGGTGACCAGAGCCATTCCCAAGATGAGGATAAGAATTTCTGGTCTCATTTCTTGTCATCCTTTTTTCCAACTTTAAACTTCAAACTTTCAACTTTGAACTGATATATATCCCTACTCCCGATGCGACAAGGGCGGTCAGAATGATATACCAGTTTCCAGGAAATACCCATCTGAAAAAGAGCGAAGCTACCCCTGCGACCACCATGATGAAAACGTGGTGGCCCTTCCGGATCTGAAAAACAAGGAGGCAGATGAAAAGGGCCGGCAGAGCAAAAGGGATGCCATACGATTGGTGATCGATCAGCCCTCCGAAGAAGGCACCTCCCACCGAACCCGTGATCCATGCAAGATGAGAAGTCATCTGAAGCCCGAAGAGATATCCGGGCCGGTTTTCAATCCTCGAGGTATTCGACATCGCCACGGCAAAGGATTCATCCGTCAACTGGGCGGCGAGAAGGCCAAGGGTTCGTAGTCGACTCCGGTTGAAATAGAGTGAGAGGGTTGAACTCATCAGCAAGTGACGGAGGTTGATAAAAAAGGTGGCGATAACAATCGGAACCCATATCGCCCCTTTAAAAATCATTTCAACAGCAAGAAATTGACTGGCTCCGGCATAGACGAGAAGGCTCATCCATCCCACCTCGGTCGCCGTGAGGCCGGCCTGCCTGGCTAAAACGCCAAAAGCCATCCCCACCGGAAGATAGCCAAAGACGATAGGAAGGGCAGCCCGGACCCCGTTTCTGAATTGATGGCTATCCATAGGAATAAAATCTCTCTTTGGCCCTGTTGAAATAACCGAATTGGAGACGGGGAAATTCCCTCTTAAGCATCTCAATCATCCTGGAGATCCCTATCCCCTCCCCTTTTCCCATTTCCTGAAGGTAGAGGTCAGGATCAATGTTTAGATTTCGCATTTGAATGAGATCGAGGTTCGTCTTCCCAATCAACTGGATCAGTCCTTCAATTTCTCTCTCTCTGTCGGTGAACCCCGGGAAGACGAGAAGATTGATGGAGGTATACACTCCCTTCCCTTTTGCGATGCTCAGTGATTTTAGAATCTCTCTAAAAACATACCCCTTCGGTTTGTGGTAACGGTTGTAATATTTTGGATGCGGGCTGTTGAGGGTCACGCGGATGCTATCGAGGCCTGCCTCGCACAGTCTTTCCACCTGTTGGGGGATACTCCCATTCGTATTGAGATTGATTGTCCCCCGGTTTGTTTCTACCCGGAGCTTTCGAATCGATCTTTCCAGAAGTTGTCCCTGCATCAAGGGTTCTCCCTCGCACCCCTGACCGAAACTGACGATCGCATCCTCGGCTTCTTTCAGATGGGGCAAAGCGACTCCCACAATTTCATCCAATGTGGGAACAAAAGCGATCCTCTCCATGGAGGCCGGACAGCACTCCGAAGGCTGAAGCGAAATGCAGCCAATGCAGGCCGCATTGCAGGAGGGAGACGTGGGCAGGGGACATTCCCACCTCCTGAAAAATAGATTCTTTGCCGCAAAGCAATGATATTCCAGGGCGCATCTCGCCAGTTGTCGAAGAAGGCGGTTGCTCGATTCCTTCCCGAGCAACATTTCGACCTTTCTCTTCAAAAGGCGGTCATTCCCAAAATATTTGGGGTGCCAGTGCGGGTTGGGGTCGATGAGCACACCTGTTGCCCAGAATTTTCCGTTTCTCCAGCCGACGGAACTGTATGCCCATAAAGGAAGAGTCGGATATCTGGATCCGATCCGGGTGGCCGGGAGGAGGGTTCGTATATATCCGGGTGGAAGAAAGGCGGCAACAGCGTTCCATTGGCTCTTTGTCTTTCCCACCCTCGTCTCTTTTATCGGGCTGAAAGCCCCTGCCTCCTCATCCCATCCAACGGGTAGCCTTCCGGGGAGGGTAAACAGTTGACTTCCCCCGGGAAGGGGAACGATCTCAGAAGGATCGGGCAAAATAAATCGATCTCCGGATCGACCTGCCAATCTCAGGCGGGGATGGTCGAAGATCTTGCCGCCGGAATCGGAAAAGATCAAACTGGGATGGGTAACCTTTGTCACGTTATATTAGGGTTGGATGGAGAGAAGTTAAAAAATCAGGTGGGAAATTTTCTCTCACCTTTCGATTTCCTCAACGAACTTTTCACATTTTTTCTCTTCAATGCCGCCTTCAACCGATTTGCCTTTCCTCTCTTTTTCATATGTGCCCCCGTGTTCATGGAATGATGGAATTCTGAAATAATGGAATAATGGGCAACGGTTCGTAAAAGAATATATCTTATGTTTATAATTTATGAGTATTTGCCCTTCATTCCAATATTCCAATAGTGTATTTTTTACTTGACCAGCCAGATTCCCGACACAATTAAGACCGTCCCGATCACTCTCGGAAGGCTCAATCCTTCGTTGAGGATCAGAACGCTTAGAAGGGCGGTGATCAGCGGATAACAAGCCGCAATAGGGACGATTTTCGAAGTGGCTTCCATTTTGAGTGCCATGTAGTAAGTCCACATCCCGAGAAGGCCTGCCATCATACCACTTGCACCAAAGAGCAGAATGCTCTTTCCATCCAGTGAAACCAAGTCCCTACCCTTCCCCAGAATAACGGTGAGGAGGAAGAGCCCTGCGGTCACGATTGCGCTTCGAACAGTAACGCCTATCAAGGGATCGACTTTTGCCAGACCCATCTTTTCAAGGATGGGCGTCGCACCCCATAACAGAGCGGTAATGGCCAATAAAAGGGCAACCACTTTTCCTCCCAATATTGTTTAGAAAATAAAACGTTAAAGTTCAAAGGTAAGGGTAAAGATGCCCGTATCGTCAGTAAAAGCCTACGGTTGTCGTCTTTTAATTCTTTGTAAGTAACCGTTGCCGGTAACCGAAACGCCTGCCTGCCGGTAGGCAGGGGCTTCGTAACCGTAACCTGAGAACCTGATCAATGTGATTGGAAAGATTGATCCCTGACCGCCTTGAGGGCTTCCACGATCGAATAAGGAAGCTTCATATCACCTCTTCCCACTCCGATATCCAGACTCTCTTTCTCAATTCCATGGTAGTCCGTCCCCCCGGTCACGACCAGACCATACCTTTCGGCCAGCGCCTTATAGTAAACAATTTCATAAGAGGAATGCTCCGGATAGAAAGCCTCGATTCCTTTCAGGCCCTCTTTGAGAAGGCTCAGAATGAGATTATCCAGTTCATTCGACCCACTCAGGCCCAGAGTGTTAGGGTGCCCAAGCACAACAACCCCCCCGGCTTCATTGACAAAATGAATGGCTTCTCTGGGCGAATATCTGAACTTATCGACATAGGCAGGAGCCCCCTTCTTCAGATACCGCTCGAAAGCATCCTGGAAATTTCGGGCATACTTTTTTTCAACAAGGACTTGGGCAAAATGGGGGCGTCCTACCTGTCCCCCCCCGGAAGCCCTAACCACTTCTTCATACGTGAGGTCAACACCCAAATGATTTAGTTTTTCCACCATTTTGGGATTCCTCTCCGCTCTTGCTTGCTGCAAATGCGCCAATCTCTCCTTGAGACGGGGATGGTGAATGTCCATAAAATATCCGAGAAGATGCATGGAGCCGGGGGAATGCTCGGCGCTAATCTCGATGCCGGGGATCACCTCAAAACCAATTCTTCTGCCTTCGGCTAAACCCTCTTCCAAGCCTCCAATGGTGTCATGATCGGTAATGGATATGGCTTGAAGGCCTTTAGCTTTCGCATACTTCACAATCTCCGAGGGACTCATGACCCCGTCTGAGGCGGTGGTATGGAGATGAAGATCAACATGTCCCATTTAAATCTCTCTTTCTTCGACCCGGCCGGCACTGGAAACTATGACCCCCATTCAAAAACCGGGGAGGGCGATCCCGCGTTCCAGGTTTAACCTTATATAAAAGAAGGCTTTCACAAAGTCAACCCGGGTTGAATTTAGCCCAATCAGAGCTCGTCGAATTTCGTAAGTCTTTCTCTTTTTTTTAGGGAAAAAAATCAAACAAATCCCATATGAAATCTGGGAATTTCAGTTAAATTTTGCTAACAGTATGATATGATTGAATATTTTTGTAATTAAATAATGCTTGACAAAGGGGGTTGTTTTGAATATATTTAAACAAAAGGGTGAATCGCCTGTTTTGGGTGAAATTAATTAAAGGAAGTGACCTAAACGAGATAAGATTTTTTAACTTTGTTTATTGTTTTGCGGGTGGTTCACCCTTTCCATTAAATGCATATGGAAGGGGTTTTTTATTATAACAAGAAAGGGGTTTGATCAAAGTGAAACAGGGCAGGATAAACGGTAAGAAAAGGGAAGAGTTAACCCTGTCGGTAAGGCTCACAACCGAGGAGACATCGTCTCCGTCTATGCTCGATGAGACAACAGCTTCCGTACCTTCCATGGACACCGGGATTTACAATGCGGGCGAATTGGACGAGGCGGCGCTGGAGGAGTTTGAGCTTCAGGCGGGAGAAGAGGCGGCGGTTGAGGAAGCCGAGGAGATTCAATCCGACCATGGCCTTCAGGATGAGCCCTACTTCTTCCCTCATGATATCACTCTCGAATATCTAAAGGGTCTTGAAAAGATCTCTCTTCTTACACCGGAGCAAGAGGTCGACCTGGCAAGAAGGATCAAACAAGGGGAGGAACAGGTAAGAACCCTTGAGATGAAAACCAGCCGTCTGAAAGCGCAACTTTCTTCATCTCCGGTCTATCGGGGGGGAAAGAAGCGCGTAAACGGAAATTCCCGACAGAGCCAGAAAACCAAGGGCAAAAATGGGAAAAAATTGAGATTTACTCCTTCCGAAAGGAGAGAGAAGAGCCGGAAATACAAGGAGATGTTAGACCGGCACCAGCGGGCCATCATCGAGACCCAGCAGGCCAAGAATGCGTTGATCCAGGCCAATCTGCGCCTTGTGGTCAGTATCGCAAAACGGTACGCCAACCGGGGACTCTCTTTTCTCGACCTCATCCAGGAAGGAAATCTTGGTCTCATGCAGGCAATGGCTAAATTCGATTACACCAAGGGGTATAAGTTCAGCACCTATGCCTCCTGGTGGATCAGGGCCGCCATTCTGAGGGCTTTTGCGGAGAAGTCGAGGACGATCCGCATTCCGAATTACCTTTTTGAGATCAAAGGCAAGATGATGAAGTCCTTCAAGGACCAGGTGAAGAGGCTGGGCCGGGAACCTACTTCCCAGGAGCTGTCAAAGGACAGTGGGATTCCATTGAATGACGTGGAGAAGATCCTCAACCTCATTGAGGAACCGATCTCTCTCGATATGCCCATCGGCGAAGAGGACAGCACGCTCGAAGACCTTATCCCCGACGAAAAGAGTCTCTCCCCTTCCGATTCTCTCCTGGAGAAAGATCTTGTCCACCAGATCGGAAAGCTCTTATCCGGGCTTTCGGAGAGAGAGGAAAAGATCCTCAGGCTCCGTTTCGGAATCGGAGAAGACGGAGAGTGCACCCTTGAAGAAATCGGAAGGCAATTCGGCCTCAGCCGGGAGAGGATCCGCCAGATCGAAGCCAAAGCCCTTGAGCGATTGCGGGATCCCAACCGCTACAAAGAGATCAAAGAATATTTTGATTGAACATGAGGGAGGGCGAAGGCCTCCCGGGATGGAATGAAGGAAGGTCTTCGCCCTTAAACGCAACTACCAGGAGAGGTCTCAGGCAGGTTGCCCTGCGAAGAAGTAGTGATATTCTCACCCGTCGTTCTCAATACCGGCCCCTTGTTAAAAGTCCCTCCGGATGAACCCATCGATATTGCCTTAACCCTTTCTATGGCTGACCTGAAGGCCCGGTTGATCGATCCGGAAACGGGCCTGGTGCGATATGACGCAATCCGAAGTTCTGAGCAGTTCGAAAAGTATAAAGACCTCGCGAGAGGATTGCAATCCTTCGATCTCCAATCATTAAAAGACCGCGAGCAAAGACTCGCCTTCTGGATCAACATCTATAATGCGGCCGTGATCCACGGGATCATTCAGCTGAAGGTTAGGAATTCGGTGAAAGAAGTTTCGAAATTCTTTGACCGGGTCGTCTATGAAATCGGGGGATACCGATTTTCTTTAAATGATATGGAGCATGGCATCCTTCGGGGGAACCGGAGACCCCCTTACCGTCTTTGGATCCCCTTCCCGAAAAAAGATCCCCGTTTGGCATTCGCTGTCCTGCCGATGGATCCGAGGATTCATTTCGCATTGGTCTGCGGCGCAAGATCCTGTCCACCCATCGGATTTTATGAACCCGGGCAGATCGACTTCCAGCTCCAACTGGCTGCGGAGAGCTTCATCAACAGTCCAAGGGTCAGGATCCTTCCGAAAGAGAATGCCGTCTTGATTTCAATGATTTTCAAATGGTATAAGGCAGACTTCGGGGGAAGTGATCGAGCGGTCGTCGATACGATTCTCAGTTTCCTCGACGAGGGAGAAGAAAAGAATTTCTTAACCGGCAACAGCGACCGGATCCGGATGAAGTATCAACCCTATGACTGGAATCTGAACGAGTAAGAGAAATGGGATGAAAATTTCTGATGAATGGGGTCACGACCCCACCGTCCAGAGGATGCGCCGAATCTTCTCCATCATGGAAAAATCCCAGAAAGAATTGTTGAGGGATGGGAACGTTTCCCCTTTTGATTCGAGGCTCCGGCGCACCCGCAATGAAGCACGTGACCTTTTTGAGCAAATCTGGCCCCTTGCCGCACAAAAAGAGGTGGTCTCCAATGAAAGGGAAGCGGCGCTTCTTTACAAGCATTGTTTGACCCATGCCCTAAAACGGAACGGCATGGAGGTGTCGGATCGGGCATTGCCGGAGGATGATGGGATCGCCAGGTTTTTCCGGGGGAAACTGAGATGATCCGCCTCCGTCTCTTTGGCCGTTGCCGCATCTACCACGACCCGGTCTCCCCTGTGCTCCGGGCGCCTGCCCAGGTCGGATGGGAAGCCTGGTTTCGCAGAATCGATCTGATGACACCCCAGAAGCTCAAGGGCGAGGAACTCCTCTCTCGAACACGGGGCTGGTGGACCGTAGAGCCGGCGGAAGTGGCGGATGTGGTAAAAAAGCATGGTCGGTTGGTTGTCGGGGATGAGGGAGAGCTGATGGTGGAATTCCCGGATGAGGAAGGAGCTCAACATCTTGCCGCAGCTCTCACCGAACGATTCGGAAATCAGGTCTTCATCGCTCCCTGAAGGGGGAATAGGATTCTTGTGGAACGGTTCAGGAGGTCATCCGGTGAGAAAGACATCTTATCGAATCCATCGAAATCGACAACCGAAAAAGGCGGATCCGAATAAGTCCGTTGAAGATATCGTCAGGGAATTGCAACGGGCCCATCCCGGAAGAAGCGATTACCGGGAACGGTCGCTTAAAATCCATGGTTTCATCTGTGCCCGTTGCGGAAGGGAATTCGATCAAAAGACGAGCCATCTCCTGACCGTCCATCATAAGGATAAAAACCACCTGAATAACCCTCCGGACGGGTCAAACTGGGAAAACCTCTGCGTTTACTGCCACGATGAAGAGCACAGCTGGTAAGTTGACCCGTATGGGTTAAATGGTTAAGGCCAGGATGCCGGTTTCGTTTTTGGGTTAAGGTAAGGGTTTAAATCATGAAACCTAACCCATTGACCTTTCAGCAGGCCGGCTTCTTAACCCTAACCTCTTCACCTTGCTAATAAAGATGTTTTTACTTGCGGCGGGAGCTTTTCGGCCTTTCCCATCTCCGGTGAATCCAGAGCCACTGATCGGGATGCTCGCGGATGATCGATTCAAGCGTATCATTAAACAGCTGGGTATTGGCTTCTATGTCCTTATTAAAGTCGCCGGCACGGATCAATTCAAGCGGTTTCTTGACAATAAGACGGTGTTTGCGGAAGTCATTTCGAATCATGAAAACCGGCAAAACCGGGGCGCCGCTTTTTAAGGCCATGACGGCCAGGCCCGGGGTGGTAGGAACCTTCCTGCCAAAAAAATTCGCCCAGATTCCCTTGCTTCGTTTCCCCCTCTGATCAAACATAATGCCGACCACTTTATTTTGAGAAAGCGCCTGGATAACCTTCGGGGTCGCATTCACGGGCGGAATAATCTCGAGGCCGATCTTTTCCCTGCTCCGTATGATCCATCGTTCCAACCATCGATTATTTTTGATGGGCTTGGCAATGACCAGGATCGGTTTATTGATGACCTTAGACATCATCGCCATCAATTCCCAGTTTCCAAAATGTCCAATGAGGAGAAGGGCGCCCTTCTTCTCCTCCAACACTTTCAATGCCTCATCGACCCCTTCCGTTTCCACCTTTTTCTGGTAGGTTTCAATATCCATATGGGGAATCCGGAAGAATTCAACAGCCATCATCCCCAGGTTCTGGAAGTTCTTCTTCGCAATCGCACGCCTTTCCTTTTTTGATTTTTCCTGGCCGAAGGCAATCTGAAGGTTTTCGATGGCCACTCTTCGATGCTCCAGATCAAGGAGATACATCAGGTTCCCCACCCTTCTCCCCATCCAGAGGGCCGGTCCCTCCGGGATAAGGTTGATAAAGAAACTGAAACCCCTCAGAAGCAGGTAGGTAAGATAAGCAAACATTTTGGACTTTGAGTTTTTAAATTCCAGAAATTTTTAATCTTCTAACTCCGCAATCCGCATTCCGAATTCCGAAATCGATCACCCTTCTTCTCCCGGATAGGGGAGGGCTTCATCAATCAGCATGACCGGGATATCTTCCTTGATCGGATAGACCAGTCGACAGGCTTTGCAGATCAACCCATCCCCTGCCGGGTTGAGGAAGATATCTCCCTTGCACTTCGGGCAGGCTAAAATGTCAAGCAGTTCCTTGCTGAGCGCCATCTTTACCCTCCTTCAGAAAGTGACCTTTCGCTTTTATTCCACGCCCTCTTGTTTCAGAATCCACTGAACGGCCTCAAAAAGATCCTGAGCCACATGATCCGGAGTGACTGTCCACCGGTCCCTTTTGAGATCCCACTCTTCCCGGCCATACCCCGTGAGAACAAGGATTGATTTTGCCTTAACCCGGTGACCGAATTCAACATCGATCATCCGGTCCCCGACCGAATAACTTAAGGAGCAGTCGATATTCAACTCTTTGATGGCGAGATCGACCAAGCCTGTTTCAGGCTTTCTGCAACCGCACCGCTGCCGATAAGGCGGCTCTCCCACATCGGGGTGATGCGGGCAGTAATAGATTCCATCGAGATAGGCCCTCTCATCTTTCAAAAGGTCTGCCATCTTCTGGTGAACCTTGAGGACCATGGTTTCCGGAAAATAACCCCTGGCCACCCCCGACTGGTTGGTGACGACGACCGCCTTGATTCCATTCCGGTTCAATAACCGGATAGCTTCTCCCACCCGGGGAAGGAGTTTAAACCGGTCGGGGTGATCCAAATATCCCACCTCCTCATTGATGGTCCCATCCCGATCGAGCAACACCGCCTTGTGTGCCATATTCACCTATCCTTTCTTCTTATCTTACCTCGAAACGCTCCAATCGAAAACCATCAGGAGGCGTGAACCTCAGAAAAGACCGGTGGGTTATCCAGCCTCCCACGTTGAAGTAGAGACAGGTCTTTCCGTCCATCCGTTCCTCCATTTCTTCGGGAAAATGAGAATGGCCCAGGATTACAACGTCAAAACCCTCCAAAAACTTCTTGCGGGCAAAGATTTGGAATTCCCGGGGCGGACCGCAAGGAAGAACGGCATGATTTTTTTCATAACTCCTTCGGCTGAGCCACCGTGCAACACGACCGGAGAATCCGGGGCCGACCTTTTCCATCAGAGCATAAGTCCATGGGTTCCTGAGCGTTCTCCGAAATATCCGGTGTCCCCATCGGGCCGGGTTGGCCAAATCTCCGTGAGAGAGATAAGTCCTTTTTTCTCCCAGTCTCTCTTCACTCTCCTCGGGATAAACCTCCACTTCCATCCCGAATCTCTCCGCAAAGAAGGAGCGGAGAAAGAAGTCGTGATTTCCTTCAAAATATTTGATCCGGATCCCCCGGCGATATACCCCTTGAAGCCCATTCAGGACCGGAAGGTACTCCGGAAAAGGAAAGGGTCTCCCGCCGGACGGGTCTTCTTTGAACCCGAAGAGGAATTCGAACAGGTCGCCCAGGATGACCAGATGGCTGATCCTCTCCTCCTCCCGATTGAGGAATCTGAGAAATGCCTCCATCGTCTCCGGTTCTCTTTTGCTAAAATGGGCGTCGGCGACGAAGATCCAGTCCTTTTCGGTCCGGGCCAATCTAAATCCTTTACCCCGTTAGAAAGCCGCGCTACAAATCCTGCACCCCCGCGGTGAAGGGCTTGCAGCGGGGATGAGTGCATTCCCTCTTGAGCGGGTCCGGCGTTTAAAGCCCCGTGTAAGCTTTCCCGTCAGAAGGACGAAGTCTTCTAACGTGGCTTACCTTCCTACTCCGCAGTAGTGGAAGCCCAGCCGCTTCATGCGGTTGGGATCGTAAACATTTCTCAGGTCAATGAAGATGGGAGTCTTTAATAATGCTTTAATCCGGGAGAGGTCGAGACGCCGGAATTGATTCCACTCGGTCGCCAAAACCAGGGCATCGGCTCCGCTGACGGCGTCGTAAGCATCCTCGCCGTACTCCACCCCGGGAAGGACGGCCTTGGCTTCGTTCATGGCAACCGGGTCAAAGGCTTTCACCTTTGCTCCCTTTTCGAGAAGCCCCCGGATGATAGCGATGGAAGAGGACTCCCGGAGATCGTTCGTATTGGGCTTAAAAGAGAGCCCGAGGATGCCGATCTTCATGCCCCTGAGATCTCCAACCATTTCGGCAATCTTGGTCACCATTCTTTGCTTCTGATCTTCATTGGCCTGGATCACGGACTCGAGGACTCTGAAATGGTAACCCTTTTCGCGGGCGGTTCTCGCCAGGGCGCGGGTATCTTTTGGAAAGCACGAGCCTCCGTAACCCGGTCCCGGGTGAAGAAATTTTTTTCCGATCCTTCCGTCCAATCCCATGGCCTTTGCTACGTGGTGGACATCCGCCCCCAGCTTTTCGCAGAGATTGGCAATCTCATTGATGAAGGTCACCTTGGTGGCTAAGAAAGCGTTCGTCGCATATTTGATCATCTCAGCCGACTCCAGAGAGGTGAGGATGAAAGGCGTCTCGATGAGGTACAGGGCGCTGTAAATATCCTTCATGACGGCTACGGCCTGTTCGCTCTCGGCGCCGATGATGATCCGGTCCGGCCGCATGAAGTCTTCAACGGCCGATCCCTCTCGCAGAAATTCCGGGTTGGAAACGATGTCAAAGACAATAGGCTTCGCCTGATGTTTCTGAATCAATTCCTTCAGCCAACGCGCCGTACCCACAGGGACAGTGGATTTCATTACCACCACCTTATAGCCATTCATCCATCGGCCGATCTCCCCGGCCACTTCTTCAACGAACCGAAGATCGGCCGAACCGTCCTCTCTGGGAGGCGTTCCCACTGCGATGAAAATCACCAGGCTCGATTTGATTCCCTCCTCGAGGCTTGAGGAAAAACGGAGCCTGCCTTCCGTTGCTCCTTTCGCCACCACATGATCCAGTCCGGGCTCATAGATCGTGGTCTTCCCTTGCGTGAGGAGATCGATCTTCTCTACATCCTTATCCACACAGACCAGATTCATTCCGAACTCGGCCAGGCAAGCCCCGGTCACCAGACCCACATAACCTGTTCCGATCACGCAGATGTTCATCGCACCTTCCCCCGATCAAAACGATTTCCAACCCTGCCGAAGGACGGATAAGAAGTCCCCCAACGCTTCAGACCAGGACTGCAGCTCATTCCCCGTCTCCTCTTTAAACCTCTGTGTGCTGAGGACCGAATACAACGGTCGGGCGGCCTTCCGGTCCAACTCCACCGACGAGATGGGAAGGACTTCCACTTCCTCCATGCCCGAAAGTTTCAGGATCATCCGTCCAAAATCAAACCAGGAGCAAAGATCGCGGTTCGTGACATGGAAAATGCCGCTCGCTTTTTTTTGAATCAACTGAATCATAGCCATCGAGAGATCCACCGTGTAGGTGGGAGAACCGATCTGGTCGTTCACGATGGTGAGGATTTTTTTCTCTTTCGCCTGGCGGAGAACGGAGGTTACAAAATTCTTCCCGAATCGGCCGTAGAGCCATTGTGTCCGGATGACCAGTCCGTTCCCCGCTAATTCCAAGGTGTATTGTTCCCCTTTCCATTTCGAACGGCCATACGCGTTGATGGGATGAGGAGGATCCTCTTCGAGATAGGGTTCGTTCTTTCTCCCATCGAAAACATAGTCGGTGCTCAGGTAAATTGCCCTTGCCCCGCATCGCCTGGCCCCCGTGGCAATATGCTTCATCCCATCCGAATTGACGGCAAAAGCCTCTTTTTCGTTTGTTTCACAACCATCCACATCGGTGTATCCGGCCGTATTGATCACGACGGCCGGTCGAATCCTCTCGATCGCGCCGACGGTCTCCCGTTCTTTTCGGAGGTCGATCTCATCGATGTCCCATCCCAGGACTTCATCCCCGGGAAAGGAGCGCCGGAGCTCATCCATCAGGTCTCTTCCCAGCATTCCTTTGGCGCCGATCACCAGTATCCGGTTCATCTTAATCTCATCGGTGGTTTTACCGGTCCTGATACATTCGCTTGTAATATTCGAGATACTCGCCTGTCTTGACCTTCTTCCACCATTCCCGGTGGATCTGATACCATTCGATCGTCCGGTCGATTCCTTCCTCAAAAGAGACCGTCGGCTTCCACCCCAACTCCCTTTCGATCTTGGAGAAGTCGATCGCATATCGCCGGTCATGACCGGGGCGATCCGCAACGTACCGAATCAGCGAGTGAGGCTTCCCCAGCCGGTCCAGGATGCTCTTGGCCACATAGAGATTGGTCCGCTCGCTTCCCCCTCCTACGTTGTATACCTCTCCGTCCCTGCCCTGTCGCAGGACCCGATCCAGGGCCCGGCAGTGATCCTCCACATAGATCCAATCCCGGATATTCATCCCGTCCCCGTAAATGGGAAGCTCCTGATCCTCCATGGCATTGGAAACCATCAGGGGGATCAGCTTTTCCGGAAATTGGTAGGGGCCATAATTATTGGAGCATCGCGTGATCAGGACGGAAAGGCCATAGGTAGGGTAATAGGACCGGACCATCATATCCGCAGCCCCTTTGCTCGCTGAATAGGGACTGTTGGGAGCGAGTGACGTCTCCTCGGTAAAAGCCCCCGTTTCTCCCAGGGAACCGTAGACCTCGTCGGTCGAGATATGGAGGAAACGAATCTTTCGCACAGGAAAGTTCTTTCTTACCGCTTCTAAAAGGACAAACGTCCCGAAGATGTTCGTCTTCATGAAAGCGCTGGGATCTTCGATCGAACGGTCCACATGGGATTCGGCCGCAAAGTTGACAATGGCATCCACTCCTTCCCGGATCACTTCCTCCATCCGGGACGCGTCCGCTATATCACCCCGGATGAAATGGTAACGGGGGCTCTGGGAGAGGCCGGAAAGATTCTCAAGGTTTCCTGCATAGGTCAGTTTATCAACGTTGATCACGGAGGCCTCCGGGTAGTTGTCTAAAAAAAACCGAATGAAATTGCTTCCGATAAATCCACAACCACCGGTCACCAGTAGTCTCATTTTCGCCTAATCCTTTCTAATGCTCCACCAGGGCACAGTATCAACAAAGCGCTAAAAATCCGAAATTCGAATATCGTCATGCCGTAGGCAGATCCGCCTCCCGCCCTTGGCGAGGCTCGCCTTTGGCGGCTGGCGGAAAGTCCGAAACAAATTCAAATTTCCAAAATTCAAATGTCCTAAACTTTTATTTGTTTCGAAAATTCGAAATTGTGTGATTTGAGATTGTTTCGAATTTCGGATTTCGTATTTCGAATTTTCTAAGTTGTTAGCCGTCTTTCCTTGACCAATCGTAGGGAATATCCTTCCCGTGCGGGGGGAGGCGGTATTCGTCCGGCGCGCTGTAGGCATAGGCCTCGGTCGGAATATTGACGATGATGGCCTCCTCCTCGCTGACGCACTTCCACCCGTGAAAGATCATATGGGGCACCTGGACGAGCATCGGGCGATGGACCCCGATATAAAATTCATTGATCTCTCCCCGGGTGGGGGAGTTTTCCCTCGGGTCGTAAAGAACCAGCTTGATCATTCCCTGTACGGCGGCGATGTTGTCGGTCTGGAGCTTGTGATAGTGCCAGGCTTTTACCACCTGCGGATAGATGGTGGTGATATAGACCTGACCGAATTTCAGGAAGAGTTCATCATCCGCCCTGAGGACTTCCATCACTCTCCCCCGCTCATCCGGGATCACCCGCAATTGCTTGGTCTTAACGCCCTTGATCATCGTTCGTCTCCCCTCATTTAAACAACGTTTCCAATCCTTCCAACCCAAGGCAAAGGTTGGCAATGGATCCATTAAACCTTGTTGGCGCCGGTCCGGGATACCAGTTCATTGGCCCGGAGCAGGGACTCGAAGGTTCCCGCGTCGGTCCACCATCCTTCCAGGATATCATAGGTCATGGCCCCTTTTTCAATATACCGATTATTCACATCGGTGATTTCGAGCTCTCCCCGCTCTGAAGGCTTCAGGGTCTTAATAAAATCAAATACGGTGGAATCATAGAGATAGATGCCGACCACCGCGTATGTTGATTTTGGCTGCTTGGGTTTCTCTTCGATCCGGACAATCCGATCTCCCTTTAACTCCGGAACTCCGAATCGATGCGGGTCAGGGACCTCCTTGAGGAGGATCTTCGCCCCCGCCTTCTGTTTTCGGAATGCCTCCACCGCCCCCCGTATGTTCTTCTCGATGAGATTATCGCCCAGGACCACGCAGATCCCGTCTCCGGCGGCAAAAAACTCCGCAAGACCGAGGGCCTCGGCAATCCCCCCCTCTCCCTGCTGATACGTGTAGTTCATATGCCTGAGTCCGAACTCCTTTCCGTTTCCCAGCAGTCTTAAAAAATCGCCGGCATTATTTCCACCGGTGACGACCAGGATGTCATCGATGCCTGCGTTGATCAGGGTTTGAATGGGATAATAGATCATCGGTTTGTCATAGACCGGAAGCAGATGTTTATTGGTCACCTTCGTCAATGGATAGAGCCGCGTTCCCAGCCCCCCCGCCAAAATCACTCCCTTCATCCTTCCCTCCTTTTACATCTCATTAGAACTCTTTCTAAAATCTCATCTGCAAAGGCCTCTTCCCTGCCGTTCCCAGTCCCAGCAGGTTCACATAGACCTGGAATTTCAACTCTTTTTTCTGGGTCCCATCGGGAGACCGCCCCTTGTCCTCTGCGACCAGGCCCAGTGTCCAGCATTGCGCCTGATATTCTGCCCCGTAGGTGTTCTCCACCTTCCAGCGGTCCAAAAGATTGTATCGAACGGCCCCAAAAAGGGATAAAGAGGAGATGGGCTTGACGCGGGCAACGACATTGATCTCCTTGATCTTGTCTTGTGTATATCGGTATTGGATCTGAATCGCATCGCCCCGGTCATCCTTCAGCCTGATGAGTCCATTCTGGGCTTCGAAACCTCCCAGGTAAGGGTTGAATTCGGCATCCCACCTTGCCGAGAGGTAAGGACTGAGATTGAGCTGAAGCTCTCCCCGGATGTTTGAAAAATATCTTCCTTTCCCTTTTGAATCTTTCGAAAAGGGGTCCCCAACGCTATAAGATTGGAAGATTCTCAGCTGGGCATATTCGAAGGGACCGGAATCGACTCCTGTTTTTTCGGGCTTTCCCACGAGACGCTGGATCAACCCGTAGGTGATCTGGTTCGAATACGGAATTTGATCTAACTCGTCGAACAGGGGAAGGGCTTCCTGGTTGACCCGGGGGCTGTAATGGTAGCCGACCATCGGTTCAACGGTGTGCATCCACTTGGCTACGTTATAATATCCCGAAACTTTTGGAACCGCACTCGCATCATAGATCCGGTAAAATTCAGTGGATACATCCACGCTGGCGACAAACGTCTCACGTGATTCCCACCCTTCATTCCGCTGAGCCGGATCATCGAAAGATTTATAGAGAGTCCCTCTTGGCCCGACGCCCGATTCCACTTTCAGAACCTGAAAAAGCCGGAGGGGATAAGAGAGCCTCGGAAAGAGATCTCCCCGGTGCGCCCGGATCCCCTTTTCCCGCCAGAAATGGGTATAGGAGGCGCTCATATCGAAGAAGAGAGGAGTGCTAAAAAGGGATTGCGGGTGCGCAAAAAAACTGACCTGTGGAAGTTTTTGGACAGTCTCGTCATTACTCTCCCGTGTCAGATCCTGAAAGGCGGCGGTATTGACCAGGAGCGTAAAGCGATCCCAATTCTTGCCTCCAAAGACATAGGACTCCAGTTGTCCCCTGCTTCTGAAATCGATCTTCGCCTCCAGGGGAAGATCGTCGTCAAAATCCCGGGGATACCGGTTGTCGCTCACATAGCTGAGATCCCCCTTCAGATAGAAATCGTATGGAAGTTTCTGCTGATGCTGTCCGAAAAAAGCATAACGTTTTTTATCAAAGACCCGGTCATTGATAAAATAGAAGTTGGCTTGTCCTTTGGTCTCCGGGGCAAAGGCATAGCGGTATTCTAAGCCTTCTTTAAAACCTCTCTTCCCTAAGTAGTCCAGGTAAAAGGTGGAATCCATGTTTTTGGCCATGGCCCAGAAGAAGGCCGTCTTCACTTCCATGCCGTATTCCCGCGAATACCCTACCTGGGGGAGCAAAAAGCCCGTCTGTCTCTCTTTTTTGACTGGGAAGACGCTCCAGGGGAGATAGAAGGAGGGGATGCCCTGGAGATAAAAGGTCGGGCCCCTGGCAATCCCGTATCCTTCAACGGTAATCTCCATCTCCTTGACGGTGAATTCCCATGGAGGCCGGACCGCATCGCAGGTGGTGAAAGAACCTTCTCTTATGCGATAGCGGTTCTCTCCCAATTTTTCAGCCTCCTCGCTCGTAATGTGGAAATTCTGGTCTTTGAGAAAGAGTTTAGACCGATAGATCTTTCCCAGTCGGGTGTCGAGGTTGACCTCCAACCGTTCGCACTCCAGCACGTCTTCCCCTTCCTTTAAAACGACATTCCCCCAGGCCACCAGGTCCTTGGTCGCCATGTTCAGTTGAGCATGATCTCCTTTGAGGAAAAGATCGCCCCGGGTCACCTCCACCCGTCCGTGAGCTTCATAGACCTGTCGGTCGCGTTCATATGAAAGCTCATCCGCCTCGATCTCCACGGGCTCCTCCCCTTTCTCCACCTTCACATCGGTGATCTTTCCATCGGAGACAGGAGGATGACAGAGGGCAATCAGGAGGAACAAGGCGTTTAGAATGAACCACCGATATCTCATAATCCTCCCCTGGGAAGGAAGTAGGTTCTGGCCTCTCCAACCGTATAAAGGGATCCGGTGATACAGAGGAGATCTCCTTTTCCTGTAAGAGAAAGGCCCCTGTCAATCGCCTCCCGAAGGTCTTCGATGACCTCCGCTTTTTTCCCGTTCTGTCCCAGCGCTTTCCTGAGGAAAGAGGGAGACGCCGCGCGGTCCGTTGCGGGCCGGGTGAGGATGATCTGGTCTGCAAGAGGAGACAAAAAATGGAGGATGGCCTGAATATCCTTGTCTTTCATGATCCCGATGAGAAGGATGAGATGTTGATATTGAAACTCCTTCTCCAGGGATGCTCTCAACGAAAGAGCTCCCTCAGGATTATGGGCGCCGTCGAGGAGGACCTGCGGAGAGGAACAGATCATCTCCAACCGCCCGGGCCAATCCACCTCCTTTAATCCCTCCGCCATGGCGTCGTTCGAAATTCGGAATCCGAGGTCATCTAAAATTTCCAACGCTCCGAGAGCGGTCGTGGCATTGATCCTCTGATGGGTCCCCCGGAGGTTGAGAGAAAGATCCCACAGTTTTCGGCGGAGGCCTTCGTAACTGAAACTCGTTTCTCCGGCCGGGACATAGCGGAAATCTTTCCCGACCCTGAAAAAAGGCGCTCCTTTCTCCCGGCACGTTTTTGAAAAGAGGCCAAGCACCCGGGGCTGTGTGGCAGCCGTAATCAGGGGACGGCCTTCCTTGATGATCCCCGCTTTTTCCCTTGCCACCCTCAGGACGCCCTTGCCGAGAATATCTTCATGGTCTTTGCCGATATTCGTGATGATGGAGAGGAGGGGATCAACCACATTGGTCGAATCGAGCCTTCCTCCCAGCCCGACCTCGAGAATAGCCAGATCAACCCTCTTTTGTTTGAAATAGAGAAGAGCCATGGCGGTGGTAAAATCGAAGAAGGTGAAGGGAGCGGCAATCCCCGCGGTTTCGACTTTCTCCCTCATCCAATCCGTCAGGTCCGTCACTTCTTCTTTTTCGATCTCTTTTCCGTTGACTTTTATCCGTTCGGTGAACCGGATGAGATGGGGGGAAGTATAGAGGCCGACGGTGAATCCCTCTTTCTGTAAGATCGAGGACATCATGGCCGCGGTGGAGCCTTTCCCGTTCGTCCCTCCGATATGGATCGCCTGGATTTCTTGATCGGGATTTCCGACGGTCTCAAGGATTTCCTTCTCCTTGGTCAATCCAAAGATCATCCCGAACTTTTCGAGGCCGTAGAGATAGTCAAGCGACTGTTGATAGCCGTTCCTGTTCATTGTGCGTCCATTCCTCAGTGATCCGCCCTGAGCATGCCGAGGAGGGAAGAAAGGGTATGTCGGAGATCCTTGCGTTCCACGATGAGATCGACCATCCCATGCTGAAGAAGGTATTCCGCTCTCTGAAATCCCTCCGGAAGCTCAGACCGGATCGTATCCTTGATCACCCTGGGCCCTGCAAATCCGATCATCGCTTTGGGCTCGGCGATGATGATGTCTCCCAGCATGGCGATGCTGGCGGATACCCCTCCGGTGGTTGGATCGGTCAGGACAGAAATATAGGGAAGCCTGACCTCCTGGAGTCTGCCAAGGGCCGCACTGGTCTTGGCCATCTGCATCAGGGAAAGGATTCCCTCCTGCATCCTGGCTCCTCCGGAGGCGCAGAAGATCACCACGCCCACTCTTTTCTCAATCGCCCTCTCGATGAGGCGGGTGACCTTTTCCCCCACGACCGAACCCATGCTCCCGCCCATGAAATTGAATTCAAAAATGCCGATCATGACCGGCTGGTCCTCGATCCTTGCCTCTCCGCAGACAACCGCATCCTTCTGTCCCGTCGTTTCCTGCGATTCTTTGACCCGGTGCGTATACTTCTTCGAATCTTTGAATTCCAGGGGGTCGGTGGAACTCATATCCGAGTCGTATTCGAGGAAAGTCCCCGGGTCAACGAGACACTCAATTCTTTTCCGGGTCGGTATCTGAAAGTGATAGTTGCATTTCGGACAGACCTGAAGATTCCGTTCGATGACTTTCCGGTAGATCATCTCGTTGCAGGACTTGCACTTTAACCAGAGCTCATCCAGGCCCTTCGGCTCCTCCCGCTTCTCTTTCTTCTCTTCTTCTTCTCCCTTCCTGAACCAGGCCATCGAACCGGGTGATCCTCTCCATCCCCCCTCTGCCCCCGCCAAAAAAGAATGGGCCTGCCGGGTCAGGGTTGGACATGGATTATTTTTATGATTTAATGTGTAACTATCTAACAAAATTAAGATACGATGTCAATCAACGCGGCCATCTCCCGGCGGGCTTGAATCCATTTCTTTGCTGTGGTAATCAGATAAAAGATGAATAGCGGGCTCCAAGTCAAAATCGAATCCATGGCCTTCGGGGGATACGGCGTCGCCAGGGTTGACGGAAAGGTTCTCTTCATTCCTTATGCCGTCACAGGCGATGAGGTCCGTATCGAGGTGACAGGGGAAAAGAAGAGATATTCCATGGGAAGGGTGGTCGGGGTGGTTGAACCCTCTCCATGGAGGGTGCCTCCCCCTTGTCCACACTTCGGGGTATGCGGAGGGTGCCAGTGGCAACACATCGACAATTCCTCTCAGGGAGAAATGAAACGGGCAATTTTATGTGACCTTCTCAAACGGTTGGGAAGTCTGGACAAAATTCCTCCTGTCGACGTCGTCCCTTCCCCCAAGCCTTATGGCTACCGGGTCAGGGTTCAATTGAAGGTAAGAGGAAAGGCCTTCGGCTACTACCAGGAAGGAACCCGCAGAATCATCGACATCAGCCATTGTCCGATCTCTCATCCGCTCATCAACCGGATCATCTTAATTCTCCGGGGGCAACCGGATGGTTTTTCGAACATAGAGGAAATCGAGATCAATGTATCACCTGAGGAAGAAAAAGGGGTTCTTTTACTTCATCCTCTTCATCCTCTTCATCCTCATTCCCATGATCGAAGGTTTGAACATTTTGCAAAGCAGTTTCTTCAGAGTCAACCGGTCCTCCAGGGCATTGGCATGGCAGCCAAGAGAGGTTGGACTCTCATCGGCGATCCTTCCCTGTCGCTTACGGTGCCTTTCCCGGAAGGTGAAAGAGAAAGAAACCTCTCGTTTCGAATCTCCCCTGGAAGTTTCTCCCAGGTCAATCCGGAACAAAATCAAAAACTAATCGATACCGTTCTGGAGTTCTCCGGAGTGAAAAACCACGAGAAAGTTCTCGACCTCTATGCCGGCGTTGGAAATCTCACCCTCCCCCTGGCGGTTCATGCCGGAGAGGTCTTTGGGGTCGAAGAGAGCAGAATCGCCGTCAAAGATGCAACGTACAATACGGTGAGAAACGGGGTTCGAAATGCTCGCTTTATTGAGGGAGAAGTGGCGGAAGTTTTAAAGGACTGGAAAAGTGGAAGGCCGGATCAGGTCGTCCTCGATCCCCCGAGAACAGGCTGCAAGAAGGTTGTCGATCGGATCGCCGGATTAGACCCGGGGAAAATCATCTACGTCTCCTGTGAACCAAGCACGTTTGCCCGGGACCTCCGTCTCTTTCATGAAAGAGGATACTCCCTCCGGAAACTCCGCCTCATCGACATGTTCCCCCAGACCTACCACATGGAAGTGGTGGGGCTGCTCACACATTAAAAACCGCAAGAGGATAAAAGAACGGTCCTTCGGACCTTGAGGATAGAGGCTGAATCTCTTGCCTCAAACGAAGCGCTCCTCAAGCAAAGCGGCCCTCAAACTTCCGGAATTTCATATGACTTTGTTAAGCGGATATTCAATAATCCCCACCGCCCCCCGTTTCAACAACTTCGGGATGAGTTCCCGGACCACCTTCTCGGAAACCATCACCTCGATGGCAAACCAGTCGCTCTGAAAGAGATTGGAGATCGTGGGGCCGGTGATGCTTGGAAGGATTTCGATTAAACCCTTCAGTTCATTGGCGGACACGTTCATCTTCAGCCCCACCATCCCCTCGGCCCGGAGCGCCCCCTGAAGAAGGAGCGAGATCTGTTCGACCTTTTCCCTTTTCCAGGGATCCTCATAGGATCGGTGGTTGGCAATAAACTGGGTATTGGTGTGAAGGAGTTCTGCGACGATCCGGAGTTTATTGGCCCGAAGCGTGCTTCCGGTCTCTGTGACTTCGACAATAGCATCGCACAACCCCTCGATCACTTTCCCCTCGGTTGCGCCCCATGAGAATTCCACATCCAAGTTGATCCTTTGCTCGGCAAAGTATCGCCGGGTAAAGTTGACCAGTTCCGTGAAGATCTTCTTTCCTTCCAGATCTTTCAGAGTGCGGATCGGCGAGTCTTCAGCGACCACCAGGACCCACCGGGCAGGAACCGCGCTGGTCTTTGAGTAAACCAGGTCTTGAACGACCACGACATCCGAGTTGTTTTCGAGGATCCAGTCCTTGCCGGTCAACCCGACATCCAGGGTTCCCATCTCCACAAACCGCGACATCTCCTGGGCCCGAACCAGGGTGCACCGGATCTCTTCATCATCGATGGTGGGGAGGTAACTCCGGGTTCCCACCGATATCTTCCAGCCCGACCTTCTGAAAAGCTCAATGGTTGCGTTTTCCAGGCTTCCCTTGGGGATTCCAATCTTAAGCATGTTCACTCTCCATATACCTCCTTCGGATCAAAGATTCTCTCTCCCTCTATTTTCCATTCCCCTTTTTCATGACGGTGATGGAAACAGCTTCGAAAACCTGTGTGGCAGGCCGCTCCCCCGGTCTGATTGACCTTGACAAGCAGGGTATCCCCGTCGCAATCGAGATAGATCTCCTTCACCTCCTGGACATGGCCCGAGGTCTCCCCTTTGGCCCAGAGTTTTCCCCGGGACCTCGACCAGAAGGTCGCTCTCTTGGTCTCAAGGGTTTTTTCCCATGACTCCCGGTTCATGTAACCCAGCATCAGGACCTCGTGAGTGAAAGCATCCTGAATGATCACCGGGATGAGTCCGTCCCCTTTTTTAAAATCGATCTCAATCACACTTCCTCCCCTTTCAAATGCGGATTTCGGAATTCGGATTTCGGAATGTTCGATTTTGTATTTAAATTCCGCACTCCGCAATCTGCATTCCGCATTCAAGTCTGCTGCGTCAGCAGCCGGGCCATCTGGACCGCATTTTTGGCCGCGGAACCCGCGTGGCAATTATTAAAAAAAACAAAAGTCTTGGGTGTTTTTCCCGAAATATCCTTGATGTCCGGGACGAATTCCTTTAATTCATGATCGCTGTAAAGATAGTCGTACCTCACGGAGGCGGGGACATTAAACCAGTTCGGATTTCTCCCGTGGAACCGGAAATAACCGATCTCCGAAGTGGCCCTGGGGAGGTAAGGCATGAGCTTCGGGAGGTTGGGTTCATCCACGATGCAAAACCCAATGCCGTTCTTCGACAAGAATTCAAAGGTCCCTTCCCTCATCCAGGCCTGGTTCCGGAATTCGAAGACAAGTGAGATGTCGTCCATTTCCCTTTTGAACCTTTCGAGATATCCGAAATTCTCCTGGTTGGGGAAAAAACCATAAGGGAACTGGGCCAGGACGGCCCCAAGCTTGCCATCTTCGATCAGAGGATCAAGACTGTGCTTAAACTTCTTAAACGTCTCCCGGTTGTCGATCATCTCCCCCGTCTCTTTGCTCCGGATCTCATGGGTCATCCCCTTGTAGGATTTGACCACGAATTCAAAATCGCCCGAGGTCTTCCGGGACATAGCCGCAAAACTCTTCTGAGATGGAAGGGTATAATAAGTAAAATTGACCTCCAGGGTATGAAAATCCAGATCCTTTTCATAGAAAGATAGCATGTCCCTGTCCCGAATGCCAACGGGATAGACCGTTCCCTTCCAATCCGCAAATGAAAATCCGCTTGTCCCGATTTTGATCATATATAGAATGATGAAAGAATTGGGCCGAAAGGCCCGTATTTTTAAAATAGTCGAATCGGAGGGTATTGTCAACTTCGATATGAACCCGGGCAGGCTGCACCTTTACCCTGTTCGAAAGTTGAAAACTTTCTAACGGGGTTTACAAAAAGGGAAGATACTGATATTGAATGAGGGCATGGGAACCTCTTTCCTTAAAGTCTCCTTCCTGGTCATGGGGGCAAGCGGCATCGTCGCCCAGATCGTCCTCCTGAGGGAGCTCCTCGTCTCCTTCCTGGGAAACGAGCTCACCCTCGGCATCATCCTGGCCAACTGGTTGATCCTCGAGGCCGCCGGATCATTTATCATCGGCAAGTCGGTTGAAAGAGTAAAGAAGAAAATGGAGGCCTATGTTTTTCTCCAGATCTTCTTTTCAGTGGCCCTGCCCTTTTCCATCTACCTTTGCCGTGCCTTTAAAAGCATCCTCCTTGCCACTCCGGGAGAGGGGCTTGGATTCGCTCCGATCCTCTATTCTTCTTTTTTGATTCTCCTTCCCGTCTCCCTTTCCCACGGCGCCCTCTTCACCTATGGCTGTAAGCTCCATTCCCAATATGGCCCGAAGGAAGCCGCTTCCATCGGCAGAGTCTATGTCTTTGAAACGATCGGCTCCATGGTCGGCGGCCTGTTGATCACCTTCTTGCTCGTTCAATACTTCCATTCCTTTGAAATCGCCTTCATGATCTCTCTGTTAAACGCCTTCGTCTCCGTCTTTCTCCTCTGGCCGGAGAGGAAACTCCTTCTGCGAATTCAAAACCTCTTCTGGTTGATCACCATCCTTTACTTCCTCCTCTTTCTGCTGCTCCTTCTGACGCCCTTTTCGGACCGGATTCACCAATCCTCCCTCCGGCTGCAGTGGAAGGGATTAAACGTGATCCACAACGAAAGTTCGATCTATGGGAGCATCACCGTTGCCCAAAGGGAGGAGCAATTCACTTTCTTTACCGACGGCGTCCCTGCCATCACCACGCCTGTGCCCGACATCGCTGCCATTGAGGACTTCGTCCATTTCCCGATGCTCCTCCATGAAAAACCCGCCCGGGTTCTCATCCTGAGCGGCGGGGCCGGAGGAATGATCCGTGAGGTGTTGAAATATCCGGTCGATCGCGTGGACTATGTGGAGCTCGACCCCCTCCTGTTAGAAATGATCCAAAGGTTCCCGACCCCCCTGACCCGGGCCGAGCTCTCCGACCCGAGGGTGAGGATCCACTATACGGACGGCCGTTTCTTCGTAAAGAGGACGCCGGACCGTTTCGATCTCATCTTCATTGGCATTCCTGGCCCGCAGGAATTGCAGACGAACAGGCTCTTCTCGGCCGAATTCTTCTCCATGGCTAGCAAAAAGATGAACCCCGGGGGAATCCTGGTCCTCACACTTCCGGGGTCATTGACCTACATCAGTCCGGAGTTGGCCGATTTGAACGGGTGCATTCTCGATACGTTAAAAACTGTTTTCAAACATGTGAGGATCATGCCCGGAGAGACCAACCTCTACTTCGCTTCGGACTCCGGGCAATTGAAGACGGTCACCTCCGGGGATATGGCCCAACGGTTTGAAGAAAGGGGAATCCACGCGCATCTCTTCACCAGGACCTATATCGAGTACCGGCTTCATGAGAGGTGGCTCAACTGGTTTCAGAAGTCGATGGACGGGAAAGAGGTCCGCATCAACTCCGATTTCCGTCCGCTGGGCGTCTTTTTTAACCTCTCCTACTGGAATGCCCTCTTCTCCCCCTATCTTTCAAATCTATTTAAACGGTTTGAGCGATTAAGCATCGAACTTGCCTCCGCTCTGGCCGCCCTTCTGTCCCTCCTTTTTATCATCCTCTTCCTGAAGAAACCCCGTTTTTCAGGCTACGCCCTGCCCTATGCCATTTTCACCTCCGGTTTCGCGGACATGATGCTCAACCTCGCCATCATCTTCACCTTTCAGACCCTGTACGGCTATCTCTACCACCAGATCGGCCTCCTGATCACCCTCTTCATGGTAGGCACGGCGCTCGGCAGCGGGCTCATGACTCACCGGCTCGACAGGATGTCAAAAGGTTCCCGGCTTTTCCTCTGGACGGAAGGTTCGTTCATCCTCTTTGCCTTGTTTCTCCCGTTTGTGCTTACCATTCCCTCTTATCACCTGGAGAAGCCCCTGGTGTATGCTCTCCTTTACGCAACCTTTCTGTTGATGTCTTTTATCTGTGGAATCCTGGTTGGGCTACAATTCCCGCTGGCGACCCACCTCTACATCAACACGCTCACCGGAGAAGGAAGGGTAGGCCATGCAGCGGGGTTGCTTTATGGAGCGGACCTTTTCGGTGGTTTCTTCGGGGGGATGCTTGGCGGGGTGCTGCTCTTTCCCATCCTCGGTCTCAAAGAGTCCTGTTTCATGATGGCGGTCATCAAATTGAGCAGCATGATCCTGATTCTCTTATTCATTAAAATCCAAAAGCGCTAAATTCCCTGCTTTTGTCCAACCCTTCCAAATGCCTGCAATCATCGGTTGTTCCTAACCTGTTTGTCATACGGGTCTTACGGGTGTTGCAGCCAAATCACCTGCAACGGTCATCCACTGGCGGACACGCCAGCTTGTCACCAAACCGTTCCGCACATAAGGATCCTTCTTGGCAAATGCCTCAACAATCGAAGCAGAGTCTGCCTTGAAAAGCAAGACGGCTCCATCAACCGGTTCGGTCAGAGCGCCCCCCAGAATGAGCTCCCCTCGTGCCCATGACTCCCAGGCAAGTCTCAAATGTTCGTTGCGATATTCTGCCCTGCGTTCTACGTAATCGGCTGTCACTTCGTAAAACAGAAGAAAGTGCATGTTGTTCCTCCATCAATTAAGGTCCAACGTCGAAATCAACCCGCGGGTTTCGCGTCGGCAGTAAGAAAAATTGGTCGCCCTATTCTTTGTCAAGAGGAGTAATTTGTTCTGCAGACTTTAGCGATTCCAATGCTTCAGCATCGGCGAAATCTTTGGTTCTTCCTAATGCCCTCTTGTTGCGAATTAGATCGTCGATCGACGGAATATGCACTTCGATTCCCTCGATGTTCACAGCCAGTGACCGTCCATAGGTCTCCTCAAACTGAAGTCCGGATGCCCCGGTGATGAAATCGATTCGCCTTGGGGCAACCCCGATTTGAAAGACGGTCCCATCCTTTTGAAGGTCTTCTCTGGCCAGATTGTGGAGCGGAGCGCCAAAACGGCGTAACGCCCCCAGACCAGCCTCAGCGTTCTGGGGAGAGGGCATGATCCAAATATCGATATCCATGGTGGCCCGGGGATAACCGTGGGCTGCCATCGCATAGGCGCCGACGAGGAGGAACTTAACCTTCTCGCCGGACAAGGCGTGTAACATGTCTCTTTAGTCTTCTTCCAGCATCGTGCTTTTTGCTCAAAGACACAATCTCCCGGGTTAGCGGCCACACGAGACTCAGGCGGTCAGCCGGCGTGCCGGGTTCATTGGCGATCCGGTGGAGCCGTTTGTTCGCCTCACCGATAAATGTCTTTACGGTGTCCCACTTTGACTACCCAAACGATGAGGTCATCGCCCTGGATTGAATAGACGATGCGATACCGTCCCTGACGGAGTCGATATCTTTCTTGCCCCGTCAGCTTTTCGCAACCCAACGGTCTTGTGTTCTCAACGAGTCCTTCAATACGTTTGAGGATTTTCTTCAGATCCTTCTTGGGTATTGCGGCGAAGTCTTTCTCAACAGAGGCTTTGAAAAGGACCTTATATACGGCCATTTCTCTTTAGCCTTTTGACCATTTCGTCGTAGCTAATCAATGGCTCTCTACCCCTTTCTTCAAACGCCGCGATATCCTCAGCATCTTCTGCAAGGGCTTCTTTGATGGCATTGTTGACAAGCTCTGATATAGATCGGGAAGTCTCCGCCGATTTCAGCCGCAATGCTTTATGTAAATCGGGGTCCAAATATATTGTTGCTCTTTTAGCCTGGGTGGCCATCGCGTTTCCTCCCGGTACAGTTATGTAACTATAACATTATAACGTTATAACGTCAACCATTTTCGTTTCAATGACAGAGGCGAACGTCAACGCTCAGCGGCGGGCGTTAGCCCGTCCGCTGGAGTGCCTTGTTCGAGCGCATCGATCGTCTCAGGCCGCGTCTGCGCAAGAGGGCGGCGTGCCACGAAGTACTCATAGGCGTAGAAGTCGGAATGGCGACGGTGCATCCTGGGCTCCTCGGCGAGCTGGTCGAGTATGGCCGAGGCTTCAACATCGCCGGAGTATTTTCCGCGCAACTCGGCGATGCGCGTTTCCATGGGCGTGTAGAAATCGTCCCACCACGCTTCATCGGGCAGGGTGAAGTGCCCGACCAGATCGAATCCGCAACCTTCTATCGCCGCCACATCGTCATCCAGCCATCCCATGGTCGGGTAGTCCAGGTCGAAGCTGGCCTTGACTGCGGGAGGCGGGTCTTCCTTGCGCCAGACCGCATCGGTGAAAGCTAGGCAGCCGCCGGGACGCAGTAACTCATGACAGACGCGCAGCGCGTTCCGCAGCCCGATGTTGTAGAGCGCGCCTTCCGACCAGATGAGGTCGAAACTCCCACGCGGCTGCTGCGGACAGGCCATATCTCCGACGATTGTGCTGACGCGCTGCACAAGCCCGCGCTCCGAGATAGCGGCCTGCAGCCGTTCGATGCTCGGCGCATGACTGTCGATTGCCACGATGGAACCCGACGCAACAAGTTCGGCGAGCTGGAGGGTCTGCCCGCCGACTCCGCAACCCAAATCGAGGATCGCGGGGGATTGTGGAAGGTCACGGCAAAGAGCAAGGGCTCTGGCGGCGCAAGCGCGGTTGCCGGGCCCTTGCCTGGGCAGGCTTTCGTAAACCTCGAAGAAAATCTCCCAGAAGCGGGGACCGGGCTGGTTCATACGATCTGCGCTCCCTGACGGTGACGCACCATGAGCACATATCGCCCGTTCGGGACGTCGTCGAATTCCCTATCCTTGCGGAAGCCCGCCTTGGCGAATGCCCGCTGCGAGGCCAGGTTGTCCAGCCGAACGCACGCCATCACGAACGGCACCGCCGGGTCGGACAACGCATCCTCGGCGACGAGGCGTATGGCGGTCGACCCCAGTCCCAACCCCAAGGCATTGAGCTCGCCGATCATGATGTCGATGTCGATCACGCTCGCCGGAATGTCGGCGAGGCCGGCCACGTCGAGCTCCTCGCGTGTGGGGTGCTGCCACAGCACGAGCCCGACTTTACGGCCGTCAGTCTCGATGATGGCCCGCCAACTCCCATCGACTGGTGAATCGCACAGCAGCCGGATGTTCGCATCGGGGTCGCCCCAAGTGCCACGCACACGATCCGCATTCAGCCACAGCTCAATGACCGGCAGGTCATCATCAGTAACATCGCGAAGGCGCAGGCTCATCACGATCTGCCTCCACTGAGATTGGGTCTCCTCCTGCTTGGGTTGATCCCTCTCCGACTTCCATTGCTGTCCCTCGAACGGGCTAAATCAGCGGTGGCTGTAAGCCATCCGCTGGAGTGCCTTGTTAGCATCAGATATTTTCAAGATGCCTTTTCAAGACGCTCTGCTACCCACACTTTGATGATGGACTGCCGAGGCACACCTAACCGTTTTGCTTCTTTATCCAATAAATGGATCATCCATAAAGGGAAATCCACATTGACTCTCTTTTGCTCCTGTTCCGGCCTTCTCGCCTTTGATACGTCAAGGTATTTTGAAATATCCTCGCCTTCATCAAATTTCTTGTCAAACTCACGAGCTTTCATATATATCAACCTCCTCTTTTCTGGATCGTCGTGCTGAAATAATTCTTATCTTTTCAGTCCGATATGTAATAACTCCTGACCAATGATTTCCTGAAATCTTTCCAATTATCAGAAATCTTGGTTCATCACTGGTTTTTACCGGAATCTCAATAAAGTCTGGATCATCCCATAACTCCTGGGCTTCATAAAAATCAATACCGTGTTTCTGCTTGTTGCTTTCACTTTTCTGGGGGTCGAACTCAAAGTCCATAATATAATTATTATACCTTAAATATACCTTTAGTCAATAAATATTTTGATGCTAACGGCCCGCTTCACGGGCGGCGGCGCGTTAGCGACGCCGTCCCGTGGAAGCGGAGGTTAGCCGTCATTTTTCTTCCTTCCCCGCTGATCGCTTTAACGAGAGCGCTTCCTTGCGAACATCATCGCGCGCCTCGCGCTCGAAATTCTCAACTTTCAAGCGCTCGAAGCTGTGTTGAAGCAGTTCTCCACCATGACTATATTTTGTCCTTCGGGTTTAATCTGCAGAAATCTCCCGGTGCAGGCCAGCATTGCCCCGCCCTGCAAGGCCAACACTACTAATAAAAATATCCCAACCCCTTGCTCACCAATAAGATGCATGAATCCTCCTTATCACCTAACGAAAAAGCTAAGGGGCGCGGCCTTCTTTTGCCGCGTCCTCCTTCAGCGACTTGTTAGGCTCTGGGTTGACGCCTATATTGGCATACAGGAGTACGCAAGCTCCAATCCGCCAAACAGCTAATGTTTCCGTATCAATGCCAGCGTCACTATATTTTCACTTCACTAATCTGAATCGTGGGCTGGATGTCAGTGTAGTTGGGCATATCACCCATTATTGCTTGGGCGTGTGGGCCGAAGGCAGTTTGAAATGCCTCTACTGAATCGAAATAGAGATGACACATAGCAACATAGGTTGCTGGTGCCCCGGGTGCTATGCCACCCAATCCCTGTTCTGCATCCACACGCTTGCATGCAGCCCCTAACTTTTGTTGGACCATGGGCATGTGTTTATTACAGTAGTATCCTATGTCGAATTTCTTGCCTTTTTCATTCGGATAAAACACGCTTACTTTGATCATTTGTTCTACCTCCTTTCTTACTACGGTTACTGGGGCAGCAGTCCGACTTCTCTCGTGATTCATCATAATACGACAAATCACGTGAGTACTTACGGAGCCTAACGGCGGGCATCAGCGGGAGCCGGGTTTATTGGTGATCCGCTGGATGCCCTTGTTCGCTGTTCATTTTTTCAGTTGCCTTTCCATCTCCGCCCAGTTGTCCAGGAATTGGGTGAAATCACGGCCTGGGTCCCGAAACCGGTCAAAGGCAAGCATCTCCTGATCTGCGTTGTTCAATCCCCGGGCTTCCCAGCACCGCCCGGACTTCGTCACCCATAAGTAGGAATGAAGTCTCTTCTCAACTTTGCCATGTATCCCCCGAAAGCGTCGAAGCAACTCCGCCGGTCGGATGATTATGAAGTGGGTCTGGTGTTCCGTGAACGACGGTAGGACGAAGACCCAAAAATCCGCCTTCGAATCCCGGATCTTCTTCTCCTGATGAGTCCACCAGCCTGCGGAGGTCAGTCTGCTTACAAGCAGAGCGCGATGGGTTGGGTTGAAGTCCTTGGAGAACTTGACCTGAAGCGACACCGTGCGTTTGTTACCGGCGTCCGTAACCAGAAGGTCTATCCCCGTATCCTTTGCCGGGACCCACACATTCAATTTGGGGTAGTGTTCCTCGATAAACGATCCCACGAGGTACTCACCGGCATGAACTGTGAATAGTGGTCTCATTATTTCCTCTCAGCGAACGAAAAGCTGAGCGGGAGGTAACGCCGTTTGTTACCGATCCGCTCCAGCGCCTGGTTCGGCGTCGTCTTTTGTCACTTGTTCTCCGACCAACCCAGCAAATCTCTCTCTGCGCTGGTCTGATCTTCGTGCCATTTAGACCATTGCGCATTCTCGTCCCGCAGCAAGTCTACGCTCACCACTCGTGGTCTCAGGTTTTGTACCTGTACATCTGGCTCTGCCGCAAAGATCATCCGGTGAGCATGCTCGGCAATACAGCGACGCATCATTTCCGCTTGTTGAACGCTAGTCTGCGTGCCACGTAGTGGTGGCCGAAACCCGACCTGCGTGTAGAGAAGGTGATTTGGGCTTAGTGGCATAAATATGTCTGTTCCTTTACTCCCCCAACCACCGCCGAAATCGTAATTTCCGGGACCACGGTAGTTCAAACGGACCACAGGATCATCACTCGTAAACCACTTCATGCCCTTTGGGGGAGATAGAATTGTCCACTTGTGCTGATGAAGCACGCCGGCGGTTTTGGTAAGCAGATGCTCAATGCCGAAAAGCCACAATCCTCGGCCCACAACAGTCTCTGCCTTTATCGTTCCAAATTCCTGGCCTGGTACTATCTCGGTTTTGATGCGGAGTGGAAAATGCTTGGCCAAAGGTGACTCTATAGATGATGGTTTTTCTCCCCGTGCTTTCATCGACTCCAACTTTCGCATAGATTCCTCCAGTTTATTTTGCAGGAGATCCGGCAAGGTTTTGTACCAACGCTGGAGATTTTCAACCAACCGGGCAGGAGTTCGTACGTCCTGCGCCGCCAGAAAGTGGATCAAAACTTTCCAGTCGGATGGTGTGAGACGGGCGTTTGAAGTGACCTTTCGCAGAACGTCTGCGGCAGGCGTCTCGTATTCGCGCTCAAACCATCGTTCTATTTCATCAGTTTCACGACCCACCGCCAGTCTAGTGTATAAATGTGCGTGGTAAGCAATACCCCGAATGGATTTCTCATTCCATAGAGGAACCCTTTCGTGTGAAACAAGGATGCGATATGCCCACATGCGCCCGCGAGAGGATTCCCAGGTTTTGAGGTATTCGCATGGGATGTAGTGGTTGTCGCGATGAAAACCCGTTTGGGTCAAAAGTGCCTCCGGGATCGAGTAATACCGTAACATCTATCTACTATGCCGAACGGCGAGTTGACCGACTTTTTGCCCTGGCAATGGGCGCATGCCGCCCGATTGACGGGGAAAAAAGTCAGGTCGAACTACTGGTTCGCGCCGCGAAGCGGTGCGGGCCAGTCGAGCGGCCTGACGAAGTCGGGCAACTTGGCGTTCGCACCGCGAAGCGGTGCGAACGATAGAAATAAGGCGCGGGGGCACAGCCTCCGCAATAAGGTACAGGGCTATCACCCGTCGCCTTGATTGACTTGTTAGCCAAAGTTATTCTTTGAATAGATGTAATTGATTTATGTAAGCGGAGATTCTTTCTTCTGAAAGTTTTACATATTCAGGATTAGTATCATAGCCGATATAATACCGTTTATCTTTTGTAGCCGCCAAGCAAGTTGTTCCGCTCCCAACAAATGGATCTAAGACAACATCATCTTTGAAAGTGTATAGCTCAATAAGACGATGTGGAAGTTCTTCAGGAAAAGGGGCGGGATGTCCAATCTGGTTTGCTGAAACAGCCGGAAATGTCCAGACGCTTTTTGTCCATTCTAAGAATTCTTCCTTTTTTATCGTTGCCTCTTTACTTCTTCTCATTCTTGAAAAAGTATCCTTTGAAAAAATAAGGATATATTCATGAATATCGCGCAAAACCGGATTAGATGCTGAAAGCCAAGTGCCCCAAGCGGTTGAAGGGCTAGCGCTTGAAGCTTTATTCCAAATTATCTCCCCCCGCATAAGAAAGCCAATCTTTGCCATTCCGTCAATAATATAGCTATGGAGAGGGATATAGGGTTTTCTTCCAAGGTTGGCAACGTTAATACATACACGCCCTCCTGGAACCAAAACCCGATAGGTTTCCTTCCAAACCCTATTTAATAAATCCACATATTCATTTAAACTTAAATTGTTATCATATTCTTTTGTCACATTATAAGGTGGCGAAGTAATCATGAGATGGACGCTATTATCAGGTAGCTCGTCCATACTTTCACTGGATTTGCAGAAAATTCGATTTATCTTTTCTTTTGGGATTTCATTTTCAACATATTTAACTTTTTCCCCTTTGTTTAACCCTTCATACAACCGGCTTTCATAGAACTTGGTTGAATCGTGGCTAATTCTACCTGGAGTTCCAAATGAACTCGTTGCTGTTCCAATCCTTTTAGATGTCCCTTTTTCCATTTTACTCCCTAATCAGAGACAAAAACTTCTCTGCCTTCTTTTCAAAGGTAGGTTCTCTATTTGCGATTTCAATTATTTTTCCCAATTCTTCTTTTGATTCCATGCTGGAGAAGAATTCAAGTTTATCAGAAAGTAGTTTTTTGAGATGCCCCTCCAGCTCCGCATAAGAATCCATTCTTGTAAAACCTTTAGCGGGTGTCTCCTTTATATTTTCACTGTTGTCGTCCATCGGAAATGGATTTACAGACCAGAAGCCTTGCACGATACCAGCGTTATGGAGGTGGTCAACCTTGGAAATATAACTCTCCGTAATCGGAGTATTTCCGAGAATAATTATAGGAAGTTGCGATGCCTCATAGCCCGAGACCCGAATGTTTATGCTCTTCCCAATCGCTTTTAACATAGTATCTGAACGAAGAAGGCCAGGATTACCTTTATGTGTTCTAAAATCACCTATACAAATCAGTTTGTTATCTTTTAATTCCCAATTCCAAACTATTGACATTTTAACTTCAAAAATCGCCTTAATATTGGCTACAGGTTGTTCCCTTTGCCTTGATTTGCAGAGGGCAACATCAGCAGGTGATTGGGCTGACAACCCAATCTCATTGCAGATTACACTTTGAACAGCATAAAGGTCTTGGGAATTAGCGAATCCCTGAAGCAGATCAACAGAGTATCTTTCTGTAAAATTCCCGATTAATGCATTCCTGCTCTGGAGTGTTGATTTTTTACCCCTGTATGATTTAGGCCAATAAGCGCAATACCGAGAATCATCTCCAATGTAAAATAGTTGTTCAAAGGTGGCAAATTTCTGTGATTCAGTGAAAAATTCAATTTCTTTGTTTTTGGTCCAGAGGTCAGCCATGGTAAAAATGTAATCTCCTTCAAATAGGTTGTCACTATGATATCAGAACATATCTAAATCTTATTGTCAATTTTTATTTGGCTAACAAAGAGTTCACCGGGAGCCGGATTTATTGGCGATCCGGTGCAACGATTGGTTGGCAGTCTCTCCCTATCATAGAACCACCCATATCTTCAGAGCACCCCATGTGGCAGTCCCTGACATTATCGAAAGAGAACTGCCCACAAGAAAACCATTAAACCTGCGACGACCTTCGTTGAGCTTTTCAATGTCGGACCCGGCAGAGGCAGTGGACTGCCCGGCATCACCTTTCCAGCGTACCCATTGCCCTGCCACCTTGACGGCAAGCCAGACACCTATGAATTCGGGCTTCCCAAGGAAGAGAGCCATTGGGTACATAACACTCTCAGAAATACCGACCAGAGTGGGCGACCACATATCTGCGGGTGAGTCATCGCCGTGTAGGCTAAGCAGCGATCTTAAGAGACGAGACGCTCCAAAGATGAAAAGATGGGTCAAGACAATCGAAAGAAGGAGAATCCCACCAACCGTCGACCACGCATCAGGGCGCACTCTTTTCGAGAGTCTACCAAACTCGTGCGGTAGCTGCGGATTGAGCCAAATGAGGCAAATGCCTGCAGCAGCCAACAGAAAAAGAATGACGTACCACCACCAAGGCAAGAAGAAGCGTTTTCTGTCTGCTGTCATTTCATTTCTCCTCTTCTCTGCCAACGGCGAGTTGACCGACTTTTTGCCCTGGCAATGGGCGCATGCCGCCCGATTGACGGGGCAAAAAGTCAGGTCGAACGACTGGTTCGCACCGCGAAGCGGTGCGGGCCAGTCGGGCGGCCTGACGAAGTCGGACAACTCGCCGTTCGCACCGCGAAGCGGTGCGAACGGCGCGGGTCACCGGGAGCCCGATTTTTTGGGCGATCCGGTGCAGCCGCTTGTTAGCACTTAATTGCTCCATTCCTTGTAAGTCCTCTTGTACCTGGTCGGGACTGATTCCGGATCAACTAGTGAAACCAATTGTGAGAATGAACTCTTACATCTGGCGTAGGTACGTATACGGGTTCCCACTACGGTGCGTGTTTCTGGAAGTTGAAGCATGATAACGATTTCTGAAGGGGTAAACCCTTTGATCATTCTGGTGTAATCCGGATAAGCAGCGCGGGATATGCCATAAGGGTTACCCACGGCACACGTCACGACGGTCTCGACAAGCTCTTGTTTCACAGTGTCAGGAACCGGGACTTGGCCGATAATCTGATAAAGCCTTTCAGCAAAAGGAGGTTCGTTATAGAAATTGTCAAAGGCCTGATGGACGCTGTATAGTCGCTTACAAGCATTGGATATTATAGCATGTCTCTCTGCTTCCCCAAGTAGGGCGAGTAAACCAAGTTTTTCGAAGTATTGTTGTGATGCACCGTGTCTCTTACCGTCCCCTTTGGCTAAGTAATCCTGATGCCGATCAATGACGTCAGACTGTATTCTCGGTGTGAAGTTGTCGGCGAAATGTCTAGATACCGAGAGAGCGTTCAAACGGGTCTCCTCGGAAAGTGACGGATCACAATACATTCCGTGCAAAGTCCCGAAAAGTAACTCCCGTTGGGCCTCATGAGTATCGCTTAGCCTCTGGACCCATTGGTCCTCTTGTTCTCGACTGAATTTGCCGCCCTTTAGGGCTAGAACAAAAGCTTGAATGTCAACGCCCACTGGATTCTTTTCGTCGCCAAGTCCATACTTTGCGCATCTGTTAACAAATGCGATAAACTCACTGTCATCGATCTTCCCAACTGCTGGATGAGCTGCGGAAAAGTTGTTTCTTATGTCTCTGCATTGGTCTAGGAAAAAGAACCCATCCTCTGTAATCAGATTCAGTCTGAGGCAAAGATCTAGGAGTTCAGCGTCTTTGAGATCAGCCAGAGCGTCTTCATCAAAGTTAGTATTTCCGGTTACCTGCCGGACAACCGTAAGGCCGAAAGCCCTTACTTTCTCCCGCAGCTCTAAAACGGTGGCATTCCATACGTAATTGATCGCTCCGTCGAATAGACCAACAGCAACAGCGACGCACATTTTGGCTAACTCTTCCTTGCGGTGCTGTGGGGGGATTTTCTTAAGGACTCGCGGCAGGCCAGTCCAAGCTGCCTCAATTTCTTCGTCGCTTGCCAATATTTCTCTGGGGACGCCTAGCGCACTGGTCAATGCCGTAAGGGCTGGCAAGGTGCTGTCGATAACGGCTGGCAATTTGAGATCAGTCACTTTTTCCTCCAAAGTTTATTTCGTTTCTAGGTGCTAACGCCAAGGGTGAGGCGGCGGGCACTCACCCTAAAATGAAGCAGGGCTATTCACGCTCGCCTCGACCCGCTTGTTAACCCTTTTTTCTATCATTGCCCAATTTCATGACCAAGCTGAAAAGCAATCATTTCTATATGGAAAGGTCGCCAATGAAAGCAGCTATTCTCGATGGCCGTCAGGCGTTCAGCAATAGCCTTGCATAGCCACGACCCATAAATAAACCCCAATCTCTTCTGTTTTGGCGATGTATCCGCTGCTCTCGGAAAGCCGGCAACTGGAGAGCCAACTCTTCCTGGTGGCCATGGTAATTTCAGTAGTCGTTCATTGGCTCTGTGGCCTAATGATTGCCAAAGACCTGAGATTATCCATTGCAAACCTCTTGCACAATAAGAGTCGTAGATGACCCAATTATCTAAATCCCACATTTCGTAAATCTTTGTAATTGAAGCGAGTCTTTCTACGCATAATTCGTTGAGATCAATAGTCTCATCTTTTGCAAGTAGATTGAGACAAGCGAGACCCCTTCTTAGTTTCTGTTTCATCACACTGGTTAGAGAGTCCATGCCTCCCCATTCTAATATTTCGTTGGCGACATCAAATAGTTCTCTGTCTGTACAGGTCGTTAGTTTTTCATTAAATTCAAGCCTCACTTCTTCACCCTGCTGATAATCAGACCCACGGAAAGAATATCTCCTGAGAGTAGCCTGCCAGAAATTGGGGTCGTTATTCCTAAAATAATTAATGATTGCCCGGGCTGTTTCGCCTACTTCTGCATTGAATGCCCGGAATGTAAAGGGCCGTATGGTTTCAAGTGCCAATTTTAATTCCTTCAGTATTATTGGGCTAACGCCAGCGCTCAGGCGCGCGCGTTTCGCGCGTCGCCCTGCAGCGCCTTGTTAGCGACTTTCGATGAAACGGACACTATCTGCTCCCAGCAATCTGTTGCGAATACCTCATCACACGCGCCGCAAGGTTGAAAAGATCGCTCGCTGCGACTTGGTGCTTCTCCGAGAGAGCGAATATTTCTTCTGCATTGTCTTCCCGACCCGACCCCGGATCAGGATAACGCCCTGCCCAGGTCACAAAATGAGTAAGGGTTTGCAGTATTACCTTGTCCTTGGCGTTGAGGCCCGGAACAAACTCCGCGAGTTCCTCTATACGGTGGTGTCGGTGCTTCTTCTCTTCGGATGTATAGACGCCGATCCCCTTCTTCATTATCAACATGGCTTTCAGGCAGATCTCAAGGCTATACCCGACCAGCATGAGACCGACGGCGCAATACTGGCAGTCGCATACGCCCCTTACGGAATTCGGCAAGTGAGCCAACTCAGGCTGATTCTGCAGTACGATGCGAGCGGCTTCCGACATAGCATGCGCCTGAGTGAGCCACAGGACCGGAGATTTTAAGTCGTCGCTTGTCGGCGGCTTCGACAAATCCACCGGAAAGCCAGCGATAGTCTGGGCCGCACCCCATTTGTGCCACGCTAGTGCACTATATCCGAATGGGTCACTGCCAAAGCCATCGCGATTCGGCAGTATGTGTTTCTCTATCGGGTTCATAGCTTTAGTCCACCAGCACGCTTAAAGATGATCCGACGACCCGGGTGAGGCGAGCTGCTTCCGCATGGCAGTCGAGGTAATGGGCTTTCTGGCTCATGGCGCTAACGCTCCGCATAACCGGCTGGCAATGGAGCGCAGCGGAATTGCCAGTCCGAGTTGATGCGGTTGTTAGCCCTTAGTCTTATGCAAAAACCTACTTGCCAATTTGTAGGTTTGTTTGATTTGCTTATTTGTAATATCCCATTTTAATAATTCATTTTCTATCAAAATCTGATGCTTTTTACTTATGTCGCGTAAGGCATTTCCGACTGATTTCCGTACATATTCGTTCTCATCGTTTCGGAGTTGACTCAACAGCTGGATGGCAACTTCAGGATGGTCGTGGAAATATGATCGTCCTGTCCATATTCTCAACCCCTCTGTAACTGCTCGTCGTACATTGGGATTGGGATCTGCCAACCATTCTTTGATAACAGGAAGAGCGTCTTCATAACCAACATCTGCACAAAATCTGTCAAAAGCCTTTGCAAGAATCTCTTGTACGCGCCAATCCTTGTCTTTGCTCACATGCTCCTTCAGAAACGAGATGCTTTTGTTTGAATTGGCTGCTAATCGGCCGAAGATGAAGGTTGCCAGTGAGCGTGCCTGGTATATTTCTGAAATGTATAGTTGATTGGCAAGTCGAAAGCTTTCTTGGGCAGTGTGCCCAGTAAATACTTCATCTGCTGCCTTCTGAATATCCAAAAAACCATGTTGTGTTTTTTGAACTCGCTGAATGAGTTTCTCGACCATTTCCATCCTGTCTACTTTCTTGGGGGCTAACGCTTCGCGTAACCGGCTGCCCAAAGCTGCATAGCGAAGCGGCGCAGCTTTGGGCAGTCCGAGTTGACGCGATTGTTATGCGTTTTCATCTTTCGGACCCACCCAAAACAATGGATTGTGGGCTACTTCCCAAAGGTGGCCATCGAGATCCTTGAAGTAACCACTGTAGCCACCCCAAAATACCTTCTGGGGTTCTTTGACAAGCGTGGCACCGGCCGCCACTGCTTGAGCAACCACCTCATCAACCTCTTTTTCAGATTCGACATTGTGGGCCAAAGTAAGTGCTTCGAAGCCGTGTCCTTCAGCCGACACTTGAGCATCCTCCGCCAAGGCTTCGCGCCCATACAAACCTAACCAAGTACCATTCAACGTAAAAAACGCAACTTCTGGCGGAGATTCCATTCGAGGAAACCCAAGCCTCTTTTCGTAAAAGTCAATCGCTGCCGCCAAGTCGCGAACACCGAGAGTAATCATGCTAATTCTTGGTTTCATTAGTCATCTATCCTTTCTTACGCGAATAACGTTAAAGCTCACGGGCGCAACGCTTTTCTGCGTCCCGTGGAGCTTCTTGTTATGGGCTTCTCTTCAATTTTCACTCCTTTTTCATATAAAACCTCTGGATCAATGTCTAAATGATTCCCCCACTCTACGGTGTCAAATTTAACCGTCACAGAGTTAAACAAGGACAAGTCTCTTAGTTCCGCAAACTTACCAATGTTCAGATAAGGAGAAACATCAAAAACCCTCTCCTCACCATTTTCAAATTTAATGAGCAACTTATATCCTTCTAATGGTCTTACGCTCTCGACTGAAAAATACATAATTGACCTCCTCTATTTCAAAGGTTCGATCAGAAATGGAAGCTCGCCCTTTGATGCTAATTCCCAATCCGCCAACAATTCCTCTTTATGAATTTCCGCCCATGCCAAAACAAGCTTCGTTTGCTTTGGAGGTAGCTTCCCGCTCGAAACCTCACAAGAACGGATATCGATAATAGCCTTGTAATCCTGATAATATGCGTGGATGTGAGGAGGATTGTGCTCTCCCGGAGAAAAATACATCCGAATAATGATTCCGAAAAACATAGAGATCGTTGGCATTGGACCTCCTAAGAACTGCACTTAGTGCCTGACATTAATAATACAATATTCACTTCTTTTGTATAGGGTACTCAGCCTTAAGCCATTCTTCCCAGCCTCCCTTGAGGACATAAACTTTAGTGTATCCCTTTTCTATTAAGATTTGAGCATTCGCGGTACTGATTACTTCATTCGATGAGCCGCTGTAAATAACTATGGTCTTGCCAGAATATTCGGGAGGGACTATTTTTTTAGTACCATATTCTGGCCTTTCAGCACCTTTAATTTTAATATCACTCGCGAAATAGTCGCTGCCAAGACGAACATCAAAGATAACCAAACCAGGATTTCCCAGCATCGCTTTGAGTTCATCCTTAGTCATCATGGGAACATCACCGGATAGGGCAAAAGTGGTGAACAAACCGAATGCGGCAAAAATAAGTGATAATAAACCCAATAATTTCTTTTTCATGCTGACACCTCCCCTGTGATCAATATCATTATGCCATAACGCCCGGCATGTGCGGTTGCCGGAACGCATAGCGTGTAGGCAATCCGAACCATGCCGTTGTTCGCAGCTTCCCCCGCACTTGCCGACCGTTCTAGGTAGGATCGGGTTCCGATTTTTTCCTTCCATAGAAATGCTGCAATCTCATGTTCACTTCAGAGAAGTCTCCAACACTGGAGTAGGCGTTCAGAGTTTCGACCCTCAGGGCGTCGTCAAGCCTCCGGCCGATGATGTCCAGGATGGTTTCTTTTGCGGAGCGTATTGCCTGCTGACTGTTTTGCAGAATTTGGTTCGCCAACTCCTCGGCGGTAACCATCAGCTGATCATCGGGGACGACCCGGTTGACAAGACCCAACCGAAAGGCCTCGTCTGCGGCGATCATGCGCCCGGTCAGAGCGAGGTCCAGCGCCACGGCCACGCCGGCGATGGCGACGATCCGCACGATGCCCCCGTCGCCTTGGTGCAGACCGCGGCGCGTCTCGAAGGAGGCGAACCGGGCGGTTTCAGCGGCTATGCGAAAGTCGCAGGCAAGCGCGATCTCCAAACCACCCCCGACTGCTACGCCGTTCACCGCTGCGATGATCGGCTTGTAGATCCGATGTTGGCCTCGCGTGATTCCACCCCCAAAGCCTCGTCCAACGTTCTTGCGTATATCAAGCATGTTTGCGTGTTCCCACTTGGGAAGCCAAGTGTTGAGGTCAGCTCCCGAACAAAATGCTTTTCCCGCGCCGGTTACAAGGGCGACATCCACGGCTTCGTCTGCACCAAAGTCAGCCCATGCTTTCCATAATTCCCCGTCCAGTTCATCGTCCACCGCGCTGAGAGTTTCCGGGCGATTTAGAGTGATGTAGGCGATTCGGCCACGCTTCTCGTACAGTACCTTACTCATAATTTCTCTCCTCTTATTCCCTGACTGCGAACGATAGGGTTGAGGCGGCGGGCACTCACCCATAAAATAAAGCAGGGCTATTTACGCTCGCCTCCACCCCCTTGTTATGCCACTGCCTTTATTTCTGCTGGTAGTTTCCGGAGGCTTAACTCTTTGAGCTGGACTTTTGTGCTGGCATTGTCGATATCAATACCAACCAGATTACCCTCAGCATCATAGTCAAGCACAACACCTTCGGAAATTTCTCGACTTTCCACGCTGGGTTTTTCAGAAAGATCAATATACAGAGAATCGGTCTCCGGATAATAGTTTAGTTTCATGGTCTAAACCTCCTATCGAGAAAGGCATTGTGAATAGTCTTCTTGTCACTCAAAGTTATAACTCGCAGTATCCGGCTTTCCAGTTCAGGGATTACATCCCAGAACCGGAAGCGGTAATGTTCTTGAGGCTCCACCTTAATGGGCCTTTCTATCACGCTAACACAATACTCTTTTTTCAGATAGGGCCGTTTCCTCAGAACTTCCTTCTCGAAATACTCGGTGTACTTATATTCAGCCATATCCACTTTCTTGTATTATATCTTATCCCGGGCATTAATTGAATATATTTCTAGCATAACGTAAAGTTGAGGGGCGCGCCGCTTTTGGCGCGCCCCTCTCGAACGCAATGTTATGCTTTATTAATGTGCTTAACTGCATCAATGACTTGGCTCGTTGACAACAATTCAATTCCTATATTTTTCATTTCAATCCGCCCCTGATCGTAAAGACCAGAGACAGCATCATCTACCAGCACAACCCGCAAATCTCTTTCGCTTGCCTCGTAAATCGAGGTGCGTGGGCAGTTCGGGAAATTACATCCGGAAAATATAAGCGTTGAAATATTCTGTTTGCGGAGATACTGCTCCAGAGGCGTATTGTAAAACGCGCCCCAGCGCGGTTTATAGATCACCACCTCGTTAGTGCCGATTGTTTGGATACCATGAGAAAGCCCCAGGCCATCGTCAAGTAGTATTCCTTTTTCCGGAAGAATTTCCGATGCCAACTGGCACCCAGAAGACCCAGCCAGAACCAAGTGAGCGCCCTTTCTGACAATCTCTTTGCGGCACAGATCAACGTTCGATCCGTCAGCCTGATAGATTCGTACAATGTGAATAATGGGTCGCCCCGACAAACGAAAGGCGGCAAGGAGCAACTTCATTCGTGGAAGAATTGCCGTCGTTCCCGGAATCTCGAATGGCTGACCGTCAAGGGTGTCGCATTGTGTGTCAATCGTAATGAGTGCGGAATTTTTCCACTCGGGTGCCGTGTAATTTTCCATAGTCATCAATTTAGTCGGCATAACGGCAAGTTGACCGACTTTTTGCCCTGGCAATGGGCGCATGCCGCCCGATTGACGGGGCAAAAAGTCAGGTCGAACGACTGGTTCGCGCCGCGAAGTGGTGCGGGCCAGTCGGGCGGCCTGACGAAGTCGGGCAACTCGCCGTTCGCACCGCGAAGCGGTGCGAACGATTTGGTCACCGGCGCGAGGTATCGAGCGTCCGGTGCACTAAAAGGTTATACACTTGGGATTAGCATGTCCTTAAAATCATTTCCTTTCAAAGCAATAGCCTCAACTTTATTATCGGAATTAGTTAAAAACACTTCGGCATCTGAAACAATCTTTATGAATTCAGCCCATTCAGTATTCGAAATTATTGAATTTTGGCTATGTGCTAACTCGTTCCTGATTTTTTCTATACCCTTCACAAATGAATCGAAAGAATTTCTGGACATATCAAATTCATCTCTGAATTCTTTGGATTTTGCTAAAATATCCCGTTTGTCACAAAGCTCTAAGCATTCCAATAGAGATAAATCTTGGTTATTCCCTTTCCTTAACTCGTATATCTCTTTTGCTTTTTCTAATCTTTGCTCAGGAACTATAGCGACCCAGCTATTATCACTATAGGAATGTTTTACCCAGAAGTTCAAATGCATTTCAAACAACGAGATTATGCCAAAAATGTAGATTCTCACCGGAGGCTTATTAATATCGGCTCTCGTCACAATTCCTGCAATATGGTTCCCATAAATAACAAAAGCAAAATACCTATTAGTTAAAGCAGAGAAGATTTCTGCAATAGGGGTTGAGTCTGAAATTAGAAGTCCAGCATCAATCTTTTTCACAGATAAACTAAGATCACCATCTGTAAGTTCATCGGTAACGACATAACCTGTAACATCACCGGCCTCAGTTTCTTTAACACCTGCAACATCAAACTCCCGAATTTTCAGAGCTTCTTTTGCATCCTCTGCTCTCGAATTTGCAGGGCAACAAAGCAAAGGTTCAAAAATGGTCTTAGCAGTTACATTATCTACAAAAATATCTTTTAGAGCGGAGAATCTTGTACCTTTTCTTCTGTATCCTGTCACATGAGATACCCACAATTGATAACCCATATTTCACCTGTACTGTATAACATCGGGCATCAGCGGGAGCCGGATTTATCGGCGATCCGCTGCATGCCCTGGTTAAGTCAGGTTCTATCGCATGTACAGTTCGCAAATGTCTTCGAGCGATCCTACCCGCACAACGATATAGTCCTTTGCAGATCCGTGGTCCCCGGGGTGCCAAATGAATCTGTACTCCATCTGATATGCGAAACAAAAATCCTTACACATTACCGGGTCAAGGTACTGGTTTTTGTAGGGCTCATACGGGTCGAAATATTCAACAGGATTGTGATAGAAGTACCATTTGGGTAGGAGGCTCTTTGTTGAAGCCTCCAACCTTGCCGCGAACTGTTCTGGGCTTTTGATGATTACACAGGAATCGTAACTGAATTCCTCGAATATCTTTGGTTCAAAATCAGTCGACATGCAAAGGGTATAGTAATTCATGGGAATGGCGTATGTCTCATGAGCATCACCGATGATCGGGATTTCCTTCCCTTCTTTCGTTGTTATCCGCGTGTGTTGTCCCGGAAGGTATCGATGAATGTTCAACTCATCATCCGTTCTGGGATCTGATACTGGGCCGTCCTTATATACAGAAGCGGGACTTATTCTTATCTCGCCACTTTTAACAAAGGGGTTCATAAACTGGGAATCGCCGTATCTGAAAAGGATGTCGGATGAATTTGGTCCTTTGGGACGTACGGGTGCCGCAAAGCTCCCTCTCGGGCATGGAGGCGGCAGAGGCAAAGGGAGATTTCTCAAAAAAAATTCGTATCGTGTTTGCTGCTCCTTTCGGTACCAATACCAGGAGCTCAAGAAGCTATTTACTGGAATGACATCACGTTCCTCCCTGACCAGAATGCAAAAGTTCCTGTGGATATCTCGGTACCTCTGCACCAGTGCGCCATTCTCGATGTTCTTGAGATACCGGTATATTTGATACCGGAATTCCCAGAATTCTGGTTCGTAATCATGTTCATTTTGCTTCCAAGACTTAATCGCTTCCGGGGCCGGTAATCGCTCAGGAAGCTTCAATGATTGAATCTTCTGCATGTTGTGTCCTCAGGCTTAACGCTCCGGCTAACCCGCTGGGGCACTAAGTTAACCTTTAGCCAACCGAGCTATTACCAGTCGGGTTGAGTCGGTTGTTAAATGCGGTTCTGTCATTCATTTTCCGGCATAGGTAGAAGGTAGGGACAATGTCACAATGAGATGT
>JAGVBT010000038.1 GCA_020059605.1 Deltaproteobacteria bacterium | reverse complement strand
TCAAAAAACAAGAAAGACGTCATGCTGAACTCGGTTTCGAGTCGTACCGACTTGTTTCAGCATCCAACAGTTTCAAGAACTTACGAGACCCTGAAACGATACTGAATCGAGTTCAGCACAAGGTTCAGGGTGACAGGTTGAGACTTTTTACGAGACCATCAAATGATAAAAAAAAATAGAATTGGTTTTGAAATTTGAAATTTGAATTTTGGAAATTGTTTCGGATTTCGAATTTTAATAGCCCGTTTCAATTGGAAACATCGATGAAAAACCTTCTGATGAGCATCTATCGAATTCTTTATAGGACTTACGGTCCTCGACATTGGTGGCCGGGAGAGACGCCTTTTGAGGTAATGGTTGGGGCAATCCTCACGCAGCATACCTCCTGGCAAAATGTGGAAAAGGCCATTCAGCAACTGAAGGAGAGGAGGGTGTTATGCCCGGAAGGAATTTACCGCCTCAGGAGATCGTCGCTGGCCTCTTTGATCAGATCTTCGGGTTACTACCGGGTCAAGGCGCTTCGTTTAAAGGCCTTCGTTAACTTTCTCTTCAACCGGTACGAGGGCGATATCGCCAATCTGAAGAGAAGACCGTTCCAGGCATTGAGGGCCGAACTCCTGGCGGTGAACGGAATCGGCCCCGAAACCGCGGATAGCATTCTTCTGTACGGATTGAAGAAGCCTGTCTTCGTTGTGGACGCCTATACAAGGCGCATCCTTTCAAGGCACGGGATCGTATCCGAAAAGGCATCCTACGAGGAGATTCAGGGTCTTTTGACGAGCCATCTTCCTCATGATGAGCGGCTATTTAACGAATATCATGCCCTTCTGGTTCATTTGGGGAAAACGGTGTGTAAAAAGATACCGGAATGTGGTAAATGTCCCTTGAAAAAAGTGACTAAAGTAAAAAGTGACTAAAGTGCCTAAAGTTAGATTTGTTAAAAATTTTAGCTCACTTGGCACTTTAGTTCACTTTCAACTTTTATTATGGCTTACTGGGAAAAAGAGATCCGGAGTTTAATGGGCAAGTCGATTCATCGTTATGGCCTGATCCAGGATGGAGATCGGATCCTGGTGGGAGTCTCGGGAGGAAAGGATAGCCTCACGCTGCTCCACCTCCTCAACGAGCGTCGGAAAAGAGTCCCCGTCCGTTATGAGTTGGTCCCCGTTCACATCGATTTAGGTTTCGACACGGGGCGGGCTGAAATTCTTAAGGATTTATTCGAGTCGAAAGATCTTTCCTATCGCATTGAATTCACGGATATCGGGAAGAGGGCAAATAGCTCCGAGAACCGGGAGAATCCCTGTTTTCTCTGTTCGTGGGAAAGGAGGAAACGGCTTTTCCATCTCGCTCATCATTTCAAATGTAACAAGATTGCCCTCGGACATCATCAGGATGATATCATCGAAACCTTTCTGCTGAACATCTTTTACAGCGCAGAGATCAGCGCCATGCTCCCTTTGCAGCCCTTATTCAAAGGAAAGATCACGCTCATTCGGCCCCTTGCCCTGATCGAGGAAAAAACCATAGAACGATTTTCGAGAGAGAACGGTCTGCTTGTTGGTTCAAGCGGGTGCCCGGTTTCCGGAAAGACGAAGAGAAAAGAGGTTAAAGAATTGCTGGAAACCCTTGCCAAAAAGAACCGAAAGATCCGTGGAAATATCTTTCGATCCCTTTCCAATATTAAAATGGAGTATCTCTTGTGGAAGAGATGAAAAATTAGTCATAATGAATCAGAGGTTAAGAAACAGATGAGAAAGGAGGTATGAACGGTGTGTCACAGAATGACAAGAAGGGGGTTTCTAAAGCATTCCATCCTCGGTGGGATCGCCCTGGGGACGGGCGTGGGGATTAATGAACTGGCCTATGGACAACAGACCAACATCCGATTCAGCACCTGGCATACCCCTGTCGGTCGAGAAGTGAAGACGGTTTGGGAACCCATGTTGGAAGAGCTAAAAAAGAGAAGCGGAGGCAAGATCACCTCTACCCTTTATGCCGGCGGAGCCTTGGGGAAGGGAACTGAGCATTTCGATATTGTGGCAAAAGGTCTTTCGGATATGGGCTACTTTACCGCCACCTGGACGCCAGGGCGCTTTCCACTTTCAGATGTCCTTTCTTTGGCCGCCTGGGTCGATGGGAAAGATCTGGCAACAGATATTGGAAATGCGATGTATGACCGGATTCTCAGCCGTGAATTTAAGGATGTGAAGATGATCGAATTGAACGGTTGCATCCAGTCTTTTCTCTGGACGAAAAAACCGGTTCGTTCTCTTTCGGATACCAGAGGGATGAAGATCAGAACTCCCGGAGGTCATCAAACCCACTATATCAAGGCGCTGGGGGCGGAGCCGATATTCATGCCCCTGCCCGATGTCTATCTGGCCATGGAGACGGGGACCATAGACGGGTTGGTGACATGTCCACCCCTGGTGCTGGGTTCCAAACTCCACGAGGTGGTTAAACATGGCGTGGTGGTCACCTTTGGTTGTGTCACCGAAGGTGTCGTCATGAATCTCAATCGCTGGGAAAAACTACCGGAAGATCAGAAGAAGATCATCGAGGCAGCAGGCCACAATCCATTCAGGACCACCGGAGGATTGACCCGTGATGTTTACAAGACGATGATGAAAGAGATCACGGATAAGGGGGTGACCCTCTTCAACCTTCCTTCCGATGAGGCAGAGCGTTGGTACGAAAGCTTCAGGGAGGTGACAAGGAAATGGGTGGCCGATTTGGAGGGAAAGGGATTTCCAGCGAAAGAGGCCGTAAAGATGTACAACCAGGAATGTGAGAAGAGGGGGGTAAAGGTGGTCGCCTTCCCGGGAGAATGGGCGTAAAGAACCATGTCATAAACGGGGTATAAAGCGTAGAGGTTACAGAAAGGGAAGGCATCGGGGATGAAGATCAAGCACGTCATCCAGCGAGTCAATTTTTATGTCTGCGCCGTGGGGATGGTCCTGCTCCTTCCTTTGATGCTTCTCACGACGGGAGATGTGGTGGGGAGGAAATTTTTTGCCAGGACTATCCCGGGCGCTTTTGAACTTTCCGAATACATATTGGCTGTCTTCATCCTTCTCGGAGCCGCCTACACGCAGCAGGTTAAGGGGCACGTGGGCGTCAGTTTTCTAACCCCCCGGCTATCCCCCCGCCTTCAAATAATCTGTCGAATCCTAACCGCTTTTCTCAGCCTCTTTATCATTTCGATCCTCGTATGGCAGGGGTGGGTAGAAGGGATACGGGAACGAACGGTTTCCGAAATGTTAAGAATTCCCCAGTCCCCTTTTCGGCTGCTCGTCGCAGTCGGTGGATTTCTTCTCTGGCTCGAACTTCTGATCGATCTTGTCCATTCGATAGGACAATGGCAAGGGAGGTCATCGTGAGTCCGATTACCGCTGGAATTATCGGCAGCGCTCTTCTCGTTTTCTTGCTCTTTTTAGGCATGCCCATTGCCTTTGTCATGTTATTGGTAGGCTTTTTAGGCATCGGTTATTTGACATCGATCGGTGCGGCCCTTCCGGTCGTGGCCAAGACGGTCTATGAAACCGCGTCTTATTATCCCTTTACCATTATTCCTCTCTTTATCCTGATGGGTGGATTTGCGGGAAATGCGGGCATCACGAGGGAACTTTATGAGACCTTTGACAAATGGTTCAGGCGATTGCCGGGAGGACTGGCAATCGCGACGATCGCGGCATGCGCCTTTTTTGCGGCCCTGAGCGGCTCCTCGGTTGCGGCTTCGGCGGCCATGGGAACGATTGCCATTCCGGAGATGAGACGGTTTAACTACTCCCCCAGATTAGCCGTGGGTGCGGTGGCAGCCGGCGGAACACTCAGCTTTCTCATCCCTCCGAGTCTCGGGTTCGTCGTCTATGGAATGTTGACCGAGCAGTCCATCGGGAAACTTTTTATATCGGGAATCATCCCGGGAATACTTCTCTCTTTTTCATTTATCGCCATCATTGTATGGAAGGTCAAGATGGATCCAAGTCTGGCTCCCTCCAATCCCGAGGAAGTGAGTTTCAAAGAGAAAGTATGGACTCTTTCAGGGATATGGGAAACCATGGTCGTCTTTTTCATCGTCATGGGTGGAATTTATTTGGGCTTCATCAATCCCACCGAGGCAGGGGCCATCGGGGCTTCAGCCCTTTTGGTGATCATTTTATTGAAACGGAAGTTAACCCTGAAGAATCTCTCCACCTCCCTTTTCGAAGCGGTTCGAATCTCGGTGCTGGTCTTATTCCTGGTCGCCGGAGCCAATGTGTTCAGCTATTTTCTTGCCCTTTCGACCATTCCCATGGCCGTCTCGTCGTGGATGACCGATCTGCAGGTCTCCAGATATGTGATCCTGGCGATCATCATATTGATCTATATGATGCTGGGCTGTTTTCTCGATGCGATTTCGATGATGGTTCTCACCATGCCCGTCATCTTCCCCTTGATCAAGACGCTGGGCTTTGATCCCATCTGGTTCGGGGTGGTCTGTGTGATGATGATGGAGGCGGGGCTCATTACACCGCCCGTCGGATTGAATGTTTATACGATTGCGGGTGTGGCCCAGGATGTGCCCATGCAGACGATCTTTCGCGGGGCCGCTCCTTTTCTGATATCGATGCTCGCAGTGGTTATCCTGATCACTCTTTTCCCGAAAATGGTTCTCTTCCTTCCCTCGATGATGGGAAGGTAGCAATGCAAACGCAAAAAATAATTTAACCTGTAGGGCAAGGCTTAAGCCTTGTCTTAAGCAACCCTAAAGGGTTGCCCTACAAAATATTTAATGCGGTTGTATTAATTTACCCCGATCGGACTTCATTCAAACCTTGCGGGTCAAATCAACGATATCCCTTGATCGGAGTTCTTTCAAAAAGAGATAGAGGAGGTCTGCAGCCTTCTCCACATCGGACCATTTGATTAACTCTCCTGGCGAATGGCTGTATCGCCTGGGGATGTAAACTCCGCCGCAGGGGATCCCCTTTCCCGAAGTATGGATGGTAGATGCGTCGGTCCATGTCCGGAAGATATCCTTCTGGTGAGGGATTTTATTTTTTACGGCCGTCGCCATCAGCTTCTGCCGGATCTTCTTCGAATAAATGGTCCCCTGTCCGAGGGCATTGACATCCATGGAGCGGATGGCCGGCCCTTTTCCGCACTCATCCGTGGCTAATTGAGGAGGTGTGATCGGATCAGCCGCAGGAACCGTGTCAACCACGATTGCCATATCCGGACTGAGTGATTGTGCTGCAACTTTCGCTCCTCTGGAACCCACTTCCTCCTGAACTGCGGCCACGAGGAATAATTGGTAATCGATCTTCTCCTTTTTCATCCTTTCCGCTAAATCGATGAGAATGGCACATCCCGCCCGGTTGTCAATCGCTTTGCTGATGATGGTGTCCTTCCCGATGGATTGAAAATGGGGATGATAGACAATGGGATCACCGATCTCGATGCCCCAGGATTGCACCTCCTCCGCGCTCTCCGCTCCCACATCGATCCAGAGCTCGGAGACCGAAATAGAACGCTTCAGGTCTTCAGGGTTCATCAGATGCCTGTTTTTCACCCCGACCACACCGGTATAAATGCCTTTGTCGGTGCAGATATCCACTTTTGTGCTGAGCAGAACCCTTTCATCGAACATTCCATTGAGGTCGAAGAAAATATAGCCCCTTGGATCGATATATTTGACGAGGAGACACATCTCATCCGTGTGGACACAGAGCATCACAGATTTTGTTCCTTTTCCGGTTTTTCCGATCACATTGCCCATGGGATCGATGGAGACATCGGAAAGATGCTTTTTCAGCTCTGCGGCCATAAATTCAATCACTTTCTCTTCAAACCCACTTCCGCCGGGAATTTCAGTCAATTTCTGAAAGAGTCTAAAGATCATCTGATTTTTTTGTTTCATCACTTATCCCTCGCTTTATTCTGTTTTTAATGGATGGCACATATTTTCACCTATTTTTTGAGATAAATCCAGACGTTAAACGCGCCAAGGAGAAGAGTGACAATGAGGACGATATAATGGGAAATCTCCATATAAACGATCTTCTCGACATAGTAGATGATGAATGACCCCGCATACGTGAGATCGGGGTTGTGTTTAGCTCTCAGCCAGACTTCGAGATGGGTAAGGGGACAGAACCAGTTAAAAATCTGTATGATAAGGGCAAAGGCGAGGCCGGAGAGATGGAAGATCTTTACTGTTCCGCTTCGTCTTCCCCATAGGGCTCCGAAAAAGAGAAAAGCGATCCAGAGAAAATGAATCAGGACAATGATATCTGCAAGAACTTTATAGCCCACTTTTCACTTAGGCTT
>JAGVBT010000024.1 GCA_020059605.1 Deltaproteobacteria bacterium | reverse complement strand
CGACGAGTAAGGAGCGACTTTTGGCACGCCCGCGAGACGGTGAGCGGGCCGGACCGGCCGTTCAAATCGGCTCGCCCCGACCATGATTCAGCGAAAATTTTGGAGCCCACGGACGGATTTGAACCGCCGACCCGCTGATTACAAATCAGCAGCTCTACCACTGAGCTACGTGGGCTTTTTGGGGAGATCGCTGCGTCCCCATTTCGACTTTTTTATCACATTTTCGTGGAGTTATCAACCGGAAACAAGAAATAACCGGAGGCGGAGAAAGAAAGGCGGGTGTTCTCAGGGAGGCTCCACGAAATCGAAACTGAACTCAATGCCGTTGCTTCTAACCTTCCTCCTTCTACTGACCTCGATGGCCTGGCCGAGAGATTCAAGATTCCGCAATCGATACTATGCTTCCCCAAAAGGATGCCCTGAGCCTGCCGAATGGGTGATGACCACCGATGGTTCCGCCCAATTGTCATTCCGGGCCCGATCCGGAATCCAGTATTATTAAGCCTCAAAGACCAGAAGATCGCCCTCCTGGAGCAGCGGGTATCCGAAATTTTGGATTTCAGATTTTAGATTGTCGATTCTAAATTCCGCAATCAACAATCCCCAATCAACAATTCAATGGGGTCTACCGGACTGCCTTTGAGAAAGAGAAAAGTCGGGAAGGAAAAATTTCACAGAATATGTTGAAAAATTATACAAAATATGTACAATTAAGAACATGAAGTTTGAATGGGATGATGACAAGAGTCGACCAAATCTATTGAAACATGGAATTGATTTTGAGGAAGCCAAGAATTTATGGCTGGACGAAAACCGCATTCAAATCCGGGCTCCTTACCCGGTGGAGAACCGCGGTATCCTGATAAGCAAATACAAAGAAAAGTTATGGACTGCAATATTCACCATGCGAGGCGATGCGACCCGGATCATTTCCGTAAGACGTGCCCGAAGGAAGGAGGCGAAGCTTTATGAAAAAGAAACATCTGGTGAAAAGCGCCGAGGAATTTGACCGTAGATTCGATTCAGGAGAAGACATCCATGACCTCATAGATATGGCTCGGGCCGAGGTGATTTCCCCTGGGAAGAAGGTTCGTATAACCCTCGATATTTCTGAGTCCCTGGTTAAAGACATCGACGAGATACGGAAACAAATAGGGGTTGACCGCGGTGCACTGATCAAAGTCTGGCTTCATGAGAAAGTAAAACAGGAAAAGGAGGGAGAGAGGGCAAAGTCGTAATAATGCTCCCATCTCCCGGGCCTTTTTCCATCCCGAAACTCGTTCCTCCGCTTAACCCTGCGGCGTCCCAATACTCGGAGCCAAGGAACCATGTTGCTTTCTGGAAGGTTACTGACATCCGCTATCTCTGTAAAGAAGGACGTTAATCCACCGCCATACATCGGGAGATGGCAAAAGTGTCAATTTTCAACTACGTCCCAACCATCACCCGAACGGCTGGGGTTCAGTCTCGGTGTCTATACAATTATGGACTGATTAGTAAGTTGAATAACTCCTGAAGTCAAGTCCTCCCTCCATCCAGAAAAGCTCGCCCTGCCCATTAAAGGCGGGGATGGGAAGAAACGGCCGGGTGATGGAGCGTTATTTTCTTTTCTCTTCGATGGCTTTTTCCAAAAGCTTGATGCCTTCCTGGGAGGCGTTGATTGACTGGGTCAAAGACTCCCTTGCCAACTGGGGGTTGTGGAAACCGTCGCTGTTTTCCGCAGTCCACCATTCCCATAGGATGTGAGCCCTGTCATGGAATGGCCGCACTTCTTTCAGGGTTTCTTCTCCCACACCGAGGTCCTTTGCGCGGACATACGTGTCGATCAATTGCCCTAACCAGTATTCGGCCTTCCTCATCTTTCCCCGGATGTAATTCTGGATGGCATCGACCTGGTATTCCGCTTCTTCGTGGGTCCAGTATTTATGACAACGAATGCAGGTGTCTTTTAACATATATCTTGAACTTCGCTGTCCGTGGAAGGTAAAGGACTTCCCTTTCTTATCTTTTACTTTCGGCATGTGGCAATCCTTGCACTCCACTCCGGCCCGTTCGTGTTTGCTTGCCCAGAAGGTTTCTGTTTCAGGGTGCTGGAGTTTTGTCAGCGCCGCTCCGGTGACCCCGTGTTTAAAATCTTTGAAGCCTATCTCCGCATACCGGTTCTGAAGGTCGAACACGTTGACCCATGGGAAGTAATTGGCTCTTCTGTCATCCATCGGGATGGGAGCCCCGGTTTTCGGATCGAAACCGGGATTGCAGTTGTATTCCACATGGCACTGGGCGCAAAGGAGATTGGAATCCGGTTTGTTGAGGAGTCCGATGGCCCGGAACGGTTTCCCATCCCGCTGGAATTCGATTTTTTCCATGGTGGTTTTTTTACTTTTCTCCCTATCATAAGGATAGGTTCCTTCTCCACGGTCTACAACCGCCTGGATCAGGGCGTCGCGAATGACTCTTGGTTTTGCTCCATGAGGGTCGTGGCAATGGATGCACCCCAGCGGGTTTTTAAGATATTTTTTCGCCATGTCAACGGCTGCGGGGTTTCCCGCCCTCTTCAAATCCGTTGCCGGGTGGGGATCGCCCAGGTAAGGCCATTTCAGAATGAAGTCCGTTGTTTTACAGAGCAGGCAGACCGTATTTGCCGCCTTTGCGGTTTGAGGAAGTTCCTTTCCCGTGTCCATGACGATATCCCAGAGTTTCCCGGCTTTGGCATGATCTCTCCAGCTTTTCAGCTGGAACCTGCCGCCGTAGGCCCGGTCCACCAGCATGTGGTCGATGAGCATGAAGCCATGAGACCTGGGCTCATTGTGTTCCTTGGTAAAACCATGGGGTGTCATCAGTTTGTCAAAGGTGGGAGACCGGCTTGTGGTCGTAGATTTCTCAACCCTTGCCTTTGATTTCATATTGACCGAAGTAAAGGTCTCGTACTGGGAGGCGTGGCATCGGCCACAGGTGGAAAGTTCGAGATTCGTATCGGGAAGTTTCTCGGGATCATCGAGGTGCTCGGTCAGCTTGCCGTGGCATTTCGAGCAGGCGAGGGAGGCATGTTTGGTTCCCGCCTTTAGCGATTTAATCTCTTCGTGGCATTGGTAGCAGGCCGCCTGCTCCTTAGAGATGGCTGCCTTCTGGGAATGGGCGGAAGAGAGGCAGAGGAGAAGGGAGAGAGAAGATAACACCAGGACCCCAAGGATTCCTTTTCCGGACATAGAAACCTCCTTTAAGAGGATTAGGCCCCCTAAGACGTATTTGCCGGAAACCAGAACTTTCATTTCCGTCTTTCTTAATAAGGGATGGGGACTTATTTCGGTCCGACAAGCAGAAAGACGATTGTCCATCCGAAGAGGAGGACCAGAAAGGTGATGAACTGTTTGACCAATTTTGAATACATAAAAACTCCTCCTTCAGAACCGTGCCGGTGCCCCTGGCCGTTTCTAAAATATTTGATTTTTTCCCGACGGGGTTCAATGAAAACCGCGTCGAGGAATATTATGGAAAATTTTTGAAATTATTTCAACTAAGATTCATGGCCAGCAGTTCTTGATTGAGAGGGCAGGGCATGGGTTTGTTTCATTGGTCATCGGTCTCCGGATTGCCGGTTGGAATGAGCCCTGCTGCCACCAGGATCGTGAGCTCCTCATCGCCTGTGTTGGTCAATTCGTGATAATGGCCGATGGGGATGTGGATGGCGTCTCCGGGTTTAACTTCGAAAATCTCATCGTTTACCTGCATACGGCCCAGGCCCTTCTGGATGATGTAGATCTCTTCCATGGGGTCCGCATGGCCAAGCAGTTTATTCCCCGGGGGCACAGACGCATGGGCAAGAAACATCATTGTTGCCAGGTGACGGGTGGTGAGGATCATATGGGCGATGCCCCCGCCATGCGCCCGGTACCGGGTGGCCTTTACTTCCGGATGATCTAAACTGCGGAGGATCATCGTTGGACTCCTTTCCATCCTCATCGTTTTCAGGAAGCGACCTTTGCCCACACTGTCTCCAGGCATTCCCGGGCTTCTGCAACGGTTCGTTCAATCAGCTCTTTGCAAGTGGGCAGATCCTTCATTAAACCGATGGCCTGGCTGATGGGCAACACCCCGGTTTCCAGGTCGCCTTTTTCAATGGCAACCTGCAACCCTTTCAGGCCCAGCGCCTGGCGGGCCAGGTCCTGGACGCGCCGCTGTTTGAGCCCTCCCAAGAGGAGCTTATAAAAGGGAACATCGATCATGCGTTTTATGCGTATGGCGCTGGAAACGGCCTGAAAAGGCGACGGCCTGCTCTCTGCCATCTTGACGGCGGCCGGGTTCTTGAGCCATCTTCCGGGCAAACCGTCGATCTTGTCCGAGCAGAGGGTATCTTCCATCCCTGCTTTCAGGGAAATCTCTTTTGCTTTTTCGTGCATTTCGCATTCCCGGGTCAGCATAAACCGGGTTCCCATGGAGATCCCATCCGCCCCTAAAACCAGGGCGGCTGCCAATCCTCTGCCGTCGCAAAAACCACCGGCCGCAATAATGGGAACTCTGGTTTGAGAGGCAATGGTGGGGATTATTGCTAATGTGCCTACTTCTGCGCCATGGGCTGCCGCTTCATGACCCGTCACTACCAGGGCATCGGCCCCGTCCGCTTCGGCCCGGCGAGCATGTTTTTCTATGGCCACCGTTGCCAGAACCTTACCGCCATATCCATGGACTGCTTTAATGATCCAATCCCCCTTCCCCAACGCATAATTGATAATCGGGACTTTTTCTTCAAGGGCGATCCCAATATTTTCTCTTGCATTGGGCATGATTAGTGTGGCATTGACTCCGAAAGGCTTATCCGTAAGAGATTTGACCTGTTTAATAACTTCTCTCACCTGGTCAGGCGTATAGGCGACAGAGTTTAACATTCCGATCCCCCCGGCGTTTGAAACGGCGGCAACAAGCTTCGGCAAACTGATGAAGGCCATTCCCGCGAGCATGATGGGGTGCGTGATGCCCAGGAGCTCAGTCATTCTCGTTTTCATAGGGTTCTCCTCTCATGATGGAAGTGGAAAGGCGAAGATCAACGGTGGAAATTATCCCAGATTTCGATCGGTTTTGCAATTTTAATAAAGCTCTTGGCAGAATTTTTTATTTTCTAAATAATTCTTGTAGTTTGAAGTCGAATATGGTAACTATCATAACATCTGTCGGTTCCTGATCGGGGAGGTGAAAAGATGGGTCTCTACAAGGTCATCTTTTTAGGGCTGGTAGTGGCCGGGCCGGAAGAAGAAAGTCGTTTGCTCCTGGGGCTTCAAAATAAATTCAAACTCACTCCGGAGAAAGCGGAGAGCCTGCTCCAGAGGGTTCCCATCGTGGTGAAGAAAGGGGTCTCGAAGGAAGAGATGGAGCGGTATGTAAAGGCCTTTGGCGAGATCGGTGGAAGGGTAAGGGTGGAAGAGGAGCTCACCACGGAGTTTACCGAATTCCCCCGAGAGCCCGAACTCCCGCCGAGGCCTAAATCCGAGCCAAAAACGTATACAGGCCCCATGGTGACCTGCCCACAATGCGGTTTTGAACAGCCCGAAGGGGATGAATGTGTAAAATGCGGCATCGTCATTTCGAAGTTTATGCAGTACCAGGAGATGGCGCGGTCACTCGAAGGCCAGGTCCGAGAAATTTCCAGCGAAGAGAAGGTTTCCCCGTGGGAAAGCGGAGAAGGGTTCTTCTGGGCCTATATGAGAACGACGAGGGAGGCTCTTTTTTCCCCAACCCAATTTTTTAAAAAAGTTTCGGCGGGGAAAGGATACTGGTCTCCCCTCATCTACGGAATCATCTCGGGGGTTATCGGGCTTGGGATATCCCTGCTCTATCAGTGGTTTCTCTTTTCCGCCTTCATTCCTCCCCAGATTCATGCCTTGATCCCTTATAACCTCCTCCTGACTCTTTCTCTGATCCTGATTCCTCTGATGGTGGCTTCCTCGATTTTCGTCGGGAGCGCCATCACACACCTCTGCGTGATGATTGTCGGAGGAAATCGAAACGGATATCAAGCCACCTTCCGGGCGGTCTCCTATTCCTACTGCGCCCATCTTTTCGATATTGTGCCATTTATCGGAGGATTCATAGGCTCCGTTTATATGATCGTCCTCATCATTTTCGGCGTGAGGGAAGGTCATGAAATCTCCACCGGCAAAGCGGTTCTTGCAGTGCTTCTCCCTTTCATCGTGATGGTTGGATTGGGTATCCTTGCAGCGATCCTTCTCCCCATGTTCCTGGGAGGGATAGGGTTGTTCAGGGGGGTGGGGGTATAAATTTGGCAGAAAGTGAAATTCCTGGCTTTGATCTAAAAGGGGCATCCAGGGCCCCTTTTTGTTTTTTGGAGATGCTTGGAGCCAAAGATTAAGCCATGGGAAGAAAAGAAAAAAAGATTAGCGGACAGGAGATTACGGCGCAGGAGATTCTCCGGCTGATGGAAGAGGAGGACCGGCCCCTGCTTCTCAGAGAGGTCCTTCAACACTTCGGGCTCGGTAAGGAAGAAAGGAGGGTTTTCCGGGAGCAGTTAAGGGACCTGGCCGAGGAAGGAAAGGTCGTTAAAATCAGGGGGAACCGGTATGGCCTTCCCCAGAAGATGAGCCTGGTTGTCGGAAAGGTGAAATGCCACCCCGACGGATTCGGGTTCGTCATCCCGGAGGCAGAGGGGGAGCAGGATATTTTTATCAATCCCAGGAACTTGAAAGAGGCTATGCACGGAGACCGGGTCATCGCCAGGGTGGAGTCCATCCGTAGGAAAGGCCGGGAGGGAAAGGTGATCCGGATCCTCGAGAGAGGATTCCGAAAAGTGGTGGGCAAGTTTATGAGGGGCAAAAACTACGCCTATCTCATCCCGGAGGATGAACGGGTTTTGCAGGAGGTTTATATTCCGGAGGGGCAGGCAAAGAGGGCAAGACCCAGCCAGATCGTGGTGGCAGAGATCACCCAGTATCCCACGGAAAGGGCAAGACCGGAAGGCCGGGTGACACACATCCTGGGGTATCCCGATGACCCGGAGATCGAACCCCAGATCATCATTCACAAGCATGACCTTCCCCATCGATTCTCGGCTGATGCTTTAAAGGAGGCGAGAAACTTTTTTTCCGTCCCGTCTGCGGAGGACTGCAGGGAACGGGTCGATTTAAGGGGAGTCCCGACCTTTACGATTGACGGGGAAAAGGCAAAAGATTTTGATGATGCCGTTTCCATTGAGAAGGAAAGAGATGGCGGGATGAGGCTCTATGTTTCGATCTCCGATGTAAGCCACTATGTCAAGGAGGGGACCGTTCTGGATGAGGAGGCTTACGGCCGGGGAACAAGCGTCTATTTCCCGGACCGCGCGATTCCCATGTTCCCCCCGGAACTGTCGAATGAGGTCTGTTGTCTCCACCCCGGGGTGGATCGTCTTACCCTTACGGCTGAGGTTCGATATGATGTTAGGGGAGAGGAAAGAGAAGTTCGTTTCTATCCCAGCGTGATACGGAGCAGGGCAAGACTGACCTATACCATCGTGAAGAAGATCCTTTCGGGCGAGGACGATCGACTGAAGGATAAATTTAAAGATCTGGTTCCTTCCATGGAGGCGATGGCATCCCTCTCGCAGATGCTTCGCGAGAAAAGATTGAAGCGGGGCGCGCTTGACTTCGACCTGCCGGAACCCGAGGTCATCCTAAACCTACAGGGGGAGACCGAAGAAATCATCCGGGCGGAAAGAAACGTGGCCCACCAGGTGATCGAAGAATTTATGATCGCAGCCAATGAGGCGGTGGCCCGTTTCATGGAAAAAAGGGGAGCGGTTTCCATTTTCCGCATTCACGAGCCCCCTTCCGGAGAGGCGATCGATGAGTTTCGAAAGTTCGTTTCGCACCTGGGATATGCGATGAAAAAAGAGGATGCCCCTTCCCCGAAAGACCTTCAGAGGATTCTTTCCGAAGCGAAAGGAAAGCCGGAGGAGAAGTTGATTCACAATATCCTTCTCAGGTCGATGAAGTGGGCAAAATATTCGGCCAAAAACGCGGGCCATTTTGGCCTGGCTTCCATGGCCTATACCCATTTCACCTCGCCCATCCGGCGCTATCCTGACCTGATTGTTCATCGTCTCCTGAAGGCGGCGCTCCGGAAAAGAGAGGAAAAGATCACAGAAGAGGTGTTGGCCGGGAAGGCAGTCCATCTTTCCCGGAGGGAGAGGGTCGCGATGGAGGCGGAGAGGGAGATCGTGGACCGCTACCGCGTTCGATTCATGAAGGGGAAGATCGGCGAGGAATTCGATGGGATCATCAGCGGTGTTGCCGCCTTTGGATTCTTCGTGGAACTACTGGACATTTTTGTGGAGGGGATGGTGAGATTGACCGACCTCCATGACGATTACTATCATTATCACGAGGAGCGGTACTGTCTTGTCGGGGAAAGGACGCATAAGAGCTACCGGGTCGGTGATCCGGTCAGGGTGAGAGTGGAACGGGTCGATGTGGAGCGAAGGCATATCGATTTCGGCTTGATCGGAAGGCAGAGAAGGTGTATGGTTCAACCCGCACCCCAAATTGAATAACCGTGGTCCTGGTGGCCATGATATGTGAGGAGTGACTTTTATGCTGCTGAAGGATTACACCATTGCCCCTGTTTTCAATTCTGTCATCACTCCCTATATGGAGATGATTGCAATCAGGGGACCTTTGAGGATTAAACTCTACGGAGAAGGACCGAGGAGAAGAATTTATTTTCCAAAGGATGCCCTAAGAAAACTGGGGATCACCCCTTCGAATCTGTGGTCCTATATTAGACCGCCGCTTCTTTCTCCTGTCGAGGTTTCGGAATTGGACCGCGCCGCCCGGGAATACCAGGAAAAATACGGTATCGCCTCTTTAAAAAAGGCAGGCAGGGAACAGGGAGGGTTTTTTTTAAGGAAAGGGTGGGTAAGGACTTTCCTGCCGGAGGACCCCTCGCGGGCGCACAGGGTCTTGATGAATTGTTTTTCCCTTTCTATTGGCGCCCAAAATCACGTGGAAAGCTTTAAGATGGGGGAATATGCCCAATTCGAATATCTTGAAAACTATTTTCCGTTTGGGTCGATAGATGGGATGATCCTCCCAGGAGAGAAATATTTCTGGACTTTCATGCAAGGGGCCGTGAGCGCCGAGCCGTGTCATAAAAAACAGATGCGCGCGGAAGTCACAAGAAAAAACGGAAGGGTGCACGTTCTTTCAAAAAGCGTGGAGGAGTGGGGGGACTACCTTCTGGATCATATCGACGAGCTGTTTTAATATTCAATCGGATTTTTTATCAATCCCTCGGTACGAAATGGATTCTGAGATTCTGCGGTGGATTCTGGATAAGGGCAAGGAATGTAACTTTCGGAGGGGAACCCAACTTCCTGCCTTTTCCCCATCGAGATACTTGCCTTGGAAGACAGAGAGGGTGAGTTTGAAGTGGGAATAGGTCTGCTGGAAGGTGCCCAAAAGCACCTTACCTTTCACTTCTAAGCCAAGATCACTTTTAACTTTTAACCATAAATATTCCATCAAATCTTTTTTCCCATCTATGGGCCAGTTCGGGAACTCCCATAGCCCTCCAAGAAGCCCTTTGGGGGGCCTCTGCCTGAGCAAAACCTTCCCGTCCTTCCGGATGACCGCGGAGACCGCTTTGATGTGGGGGATTTTTTTCCTGACCTTCTTCAATGGAAAGCTTTCGGGTTCTCCCGATGCATGGGCTTTACAAAAATCACAGAGAGGACACTTGATGCATTTCGGATCCTTCGGGGTGCAGATCATGGCGCCCAGATCCATGAGCGCCTGGTTAAAGAGCCCGGCTCTGCCTTTCGGGAGAAGCGATTCTGAGAGTTGCCAGAGAAGACCTTCGGTCTCACCTCTTATCGGATTACCTGAAGTGGCAAATAGCCTTGATAAGACTCTCTTCGCATTACCATCGAGGATAGGGGCCTCTCTGTTGTAGGCGATGGATAGGATGGCGCCAGCAGTGGAACGGCCAATTCCGGGAAGGGTGAGGAGGTCTTTCAGTGTGTCGGGGATTTTTCCATTGAAGCGGTTTGTTATCATCCCGGAGGCCTGATGAAGATTTCTTGTCCTCGAATAGTATCCCAGTCCTTCCCAGACTTTTAATACCCTTGATAGATGGGCTTTGGCCAAGGATCGAACCGTTGGAAAGGTTTTTAGGAATTTTTCGTAATATGGGATGACCGTGGCCACCTGGGTCTGCTGAAGCATGATCTCCGAAACCCATATGGCATAGGGGTCTTTTGTCTTTCGCCAGGGCAGGTCTCTGTGATGCTTATTAAACCATCGAAGAAGTTCTGCCTGGATTTTTGTTTTGGGTTGAGGAAGTGTCATAATTCATACGTAGGGTGGGTGGAATGAAATGCAACCCACCGTTTGCACTGACAATACTATGGTTCAACCAGGCTGCAGCACATCTCGACGAATTTTGTTTCGAGGCCGATTTCTCTGGCATAATCAATCGTTCTCTGGAGGGGGTAGGCGATAGTATTCACGCCGGAGTCGATTGCTCCTTTCTCCATTTCCGTTTTCCAGGAATGGGCGGGCCGGATACAGCCCATCCGGATCGGGGTTTGAGGATTGAGGATCCGGGCAACCGCTGTAATTTTCGATGTTTCCTCCGGCGCCGGAGTTCTGAACCGGTCGTTTCCCGTCAGGGGCTTGAGAATGACGAACACGATTGTTTCCACACCGACCCGGGTGATGATCTCCAGCGCCCGCCACTCCCCCCTGATCTCTCCGAAGTGATGGCCGATGATGATATGGGGAGCGAGCCGGTGTCCCATCTCCTTTAACATCAAGAGCGTCTCCCCGTAATCTTCCACTCTTTTGTTGAGATGGTAAACCTCTCGAATCGTTTCATTATCCCCAATGACATCGATAAGAATCTGATCGACCCCAGCCCGTTTCATCTCATTAGCAATCGCTCTTCGAATCAGGCCGGTGTGGACAATCACCTTAAATTTAGGATCCTTTTCCTTAATCTCTTTTATTGAGGGAACAAATTTTTCCAGAGGAACTTCGCCATCCCGATTCGCTCCACCGCTTACGAGAATACCCAGGGCGCCGCGGGATTGCATTTGATTGACGATCTGAAAAAATGTTTCAGGGTCTTTTGCCGGGATCATCGATTCGAGGAGTTTTCCCCTGCAATGCCGGCAGTGGAGATCGCACTGCGCCCCGGTGACACTGATGGCGGCAAACCTGTCTTTCTGGAATGGATAGGAGCTGTCCTGGTAAGAGACCGTCCCGGGAATGGAAAAGGCAAGCTCATTCCCAAAATGGAGCTTCCGGAGACGAAAAGCCTCAGCCTGGAGTTCGGTTAATGGAAGTTGAATAAGTTTATTGATCATGATTAATAGATGCTGAACCAAGTTCAGCATGACTAACGGGTGTCATTCCGGACTTGATCCGGAATCCAGTCTTCTGAATCTGGATTCCTGCTGAAGTTTACCCCGTACCCGATACGGGGCAGGAATGACAGAAAATCGCCTTTTCAGACTTTTTACGAGACCATCAAATTCCAATCTCCAAATAATAATCAATAACCAATTCCCAATAGACCAATATAAATATTTGGTGATTGATTATTGGAATTTATCTGGTGATTGGCGCTTGGTGTTTGGTTATTGCTCAGATATCCCTATCTGGGCTTTTATTTCTTCAATATCTTCCGTCTCCGGCATGAACGGAAAGTTACGGATCGGGCCGGAGGGCCGCTCGTTTCCATAAGGCCGATTGCAGGCGACCTTTCCATCCCTTCCGGAACATCCCGAGGTCATAAAGGGTTCTCCGTGCCGGATGAGCGGGCCGATGTCCATCCCAAAGTCAATCAATTTCCCATCCCCATCAAATTTCATCCGGCTCCATGTCCCCAAGCCCTCATTGATGATCCACCGGGCAAGCTGGATTCTCCGATATTGGCCGAGAGAAGGTGGAGGATGGTTTTCCATAGGGCTCCCTTTCTCAGGGAAGAACGAGAAGAGATGGGTATGGGCGCTGATGTCCTGACCTCTTTGGATGGCTTCGACCATTTCCTTCTCCGTCTCCCCAAGCCCGACGATGAGATGGATTCCGGCATAAAATTCTCCAAAGACCTCCGCCGCCATTCTGACCACCGCCCAGTAATGGTCCCAGCGATGGGGTCCACCGACGCCTTTTCCTCTCAATCGATCGAAGAGTTCAGGGGTTGCGGCATCAATGGCAATTCCCACCCGGTCGGCTCCGGCCTCTTTCATCGCTACGAGGGGTTCCCGATCTTGAATCAGCGTTGGGGTGATCAGGACGCTGATGAAAAAATCGGTTTCTTTTTTAAATTTTTTAATCACATGCAGTGTGTCCTCAAGGGCCTTGGGATGGGTGATCATGGAGATACAGACACGATGAATCTGGTCTTTCCCTTTCGCGCTTGCGATGATTTCCTCCAGGGAATAAACCGGCCAGTCCACACGGATGAACGTCTTTCCCTTTGATCCCTCCAGCCTCGTCCTCGAAAGCCCGCAGAAATGGCATTTCCCGAGGCAGCCCTCTTCATAACGGAGAAGAAGGTTGAGGCCTTTCAGTTTTGCATTCCGGTGAAAGGATCCGAACTTGAGACCGAGGGTCAAAGAAGCGGCCAGACTGGTCTGAATATATTCGGGGCTTGTTTTATCGCGCATCGTTTTTCCTTTCACTTCCACCCTCACCCTTTCCTATCCCCTTCTTAACCCCCCTTCATCCCTCCTTAATTTAAGGGGGGATAGAGGAGGATGAAACCTCCCCTTAAGGTAAGTCGATTAGACCCGACCACGGGGGGAGGTTAGGTGGGGTTATTTTTTTCTTCTGTCCTTATAATATTCTTTAAAGCCGACCCAGGTTTTTCGGATCAGGCTTTCAAAATCGGTTTCCGGTTTATTCCAGTTTTCTTCAAGAATCTTTCTTTTGGAGGCCCCATAGGAAAGCGTCTTCCCAAAAGCCTCTCGCCATTCGACCTCATAGGTTTTAAGATGTTGAAGGTCTCCGCCATCAATAGCTTCAGCCGCAATCTTACCAGCCATTTGGCCTGCGAGAACAGCATTGAGAATGCCGGCCCCCGTGATGGGATGGGCATGGCCTGCGGCATCGCCCGCGAGGAGGATGTTTTCAAAGACAGTCTGCCGACGGGGCTCACAGGGGATAGAGCCGCTGGTTTTTGAGACGATTTCAACTCTCGGAGGTTTTCCAGAGCGGCCCAGTTGATTCAGAAAACCGTTGAGCAGGTCGGGCAGCTTCGAAGTTTTGCAGGGTAGGACCCCGATCCCAACATTAGCTGTTCTTCCCTTGGGAAAGAACCACGCATATCCCCCTTCGTAATCTGGATGGAAGAAGACGTCGACATGAGACTGAGGTTCAAAGAGAACGACCTCGTACTGGAGTGCGACCATCGTCTTCAACGGAGATGGTTCCATCAGGTGGGCGACGGTGGAATGGACCCCGTCAGCCCCGATGATCACTTTTGTTTGAATCCAGCCTTTTTTGCCCCCCCCTTCGATGAGAACGCCTTCGGATGAACACTCGATGGCTTTGGTTCCCGTTGAAATTTCAGCGCCCGCCAGGACAGCGGAGGCAGCAAGCTCTTTATCGAAGAGAGATCGGTCGAGCATATATCCCGGACCTTTCATCTCGCAAGTGGCCCCGCCTGGAAGATGAGTGATCATCGTTTCGATCGGGTGAATGGTTGATCCGGGTGAAAGGGAAGCATGACGGAAGACCCACCGGGAGACAAGCTCGGCGCACTGGACAGGAAGGCCAATACGCTGTTTTCGATCGATCAGAAGAACCTTTGCCCCCCTCCGGGCGGCTTCCCGCGCTGCAGTTGAACCCGCAGGGCCGGCCCCGACAACAATAATGTCATAAGAGGCGTTAAAACCTTCAGCCATGGGTGAACTCCAAGACTCTTCGCAACAGGGGGAGGTTGAGATGGGTCTGGTTCTCAAACCGGCCCTTGAAGGCTTTTTTCTCCTCACCGAGGTCGTAACAGGTCGTTCGTTCCACATCGACGAGGATTCCGGGCAGGCCGATCCTCTCAAAGTCAGGACGGTGTTTCCCGTAAAAGGGCTCGCAGCAGGAACCGACAAAGGCTTTTACTCCCGAACGACTCAACTCCCGGAGGGTGGATTCAAGATCTTCATAGTTCTGAATCGTCAGGTGATCCATGGCAAAAGATCTTGCTATTCCGATGGCCTCTCCGATGGAACACCTGCCGCACTCCTCACAGCCTCTTTTGAATCTATAATCACAATCCATTTCTTTGGCGCAGTAGGGAAGAAGGAGGACTTCGGGCTTTTTCACCGCTCCAAAGGGTTTAATGACCGGGAAGAGATGGTGGGTCTCTTCCTCGTCAAAGCCGCGGGGGAGGAGATCCATCTTCTGGATAGCTTCCAGGATAGCCTGCATGAAGTGGCTCTCTTTCACTCCCGGGATCCGCGGGTTTGTCCTTTCGAAGAAAGTTCCGAGGATCGTTTCGATATTGCGAGGGGTTGCCCTTGAGTTTTTGAGAAGGCTTTCGAGATCGAAGATCGCCCTTTTGGGGTAGGCGAAAAAGTCGCCTGTGATCAGGATCTGGTTGATCACCTGCGTTTTCATATCGATGGCGAGGGAGACCCGGATCAACCCACCGGGCGCTTTCAAGATGGAGGTGAGCGTCTTTCTCCTCGGAAGGGCTTCCCTCACCTTAAAAATATAGTCCGGAGAGGAGAAATAGGGGAGTTTTTCCCCCAGCAGGCCTTCTTCTTCCGGCGTGATAGGTCCAGGATTGAAATGGACTCCGAACGTTTCCTGAAAACCCTTGACCAGGGAATCTTTAATGCCTTGGAGGGACGGCGTTCGGCCCAACTCCCATCTCAGACAGGTCACCCTCTCCTTGACCGAATCGATCTCCTTGTCCTGGAGCTTCTCGGTCGGTATTCTCAGGGCCCTGAGCATCTCATCGACGTCGAAATCAACAAGGAGTGTGCCCTGAAAGAGAATGGCGCCGGACAGTTCGGTTCCCCCCGTTCCTGAAATCTTCCGGCCGCTCACCTCAATGTCGTTTCTTGGCCGGAAATGAGCCCACAGGCCAAGGCGCTGAAGGCCATTCGCCGCGGCCTCTCCCATCTTGCGATAAAGATCTTCGATTCTCGAAGGGATTCTGGGGTCTGTTTTGGAGATAAAGATCTCCCAGCCCAGCTCCATTCTTCCCCAGTAGAGAGCCCCTCCTCCGGTGAGTCTCCGGTTGATCTCAATGTCATTCTCACGGCAGTAATCGAGCCGGACCTCTTCCTCCACCGATTGATGATGGCCGACGAGGACGGCGGGGTTGGAGAACTGGAGAAATCGGAGGGTGTGGGGGGTCTTTTCGCAAGCTTTCAGTTCGAGAATCGCTTCATCGAGGGCCATATTTTCGGCGGCTGAACGGACACCGGTATCGAGGAGTCGCCAGGTTTCCATTGGACTTAATTTATAACCAATTTCTGCCCGACCTTCAATTTAAAATGATTATCTATCAGCCCCCTGGCAGGCGGCCAAGGCCCAGCGTATGGCCGGCAGTTATTGGTCATAAGAGAACCGGTGACCAAGCCTACCAAGAGTCCCACCGTAAAGATTCTTTTTTGAATTTCAGCTTTGAATATATTCTCATCTTCAACCACCAAACTTGCGCAGCGGCGCTATGATAATCCATGGACTGTTTGCATCTGGATAATAACTTCATCTTCCACTCCTATGGGTTGACCCTTGTCATTTGCAGCGGGGTTCCAATCGGTAAAGATAAACCCACCGGGGAGGCGGGACTTGAGGGGAGAGTGAACGAAAAATTTGATCCGTTGTCTTTTGCCTCATACCAGATCTCCCCGCCCAGTTTCTGGATCACCTTTTTAATTAGATAGAGACCTAAACCCGTGCCATGCACTCCCTCTCTCTCATTGTCGTGATTTCCATCTTCCCAAAAATTGGTGAAAAGCTTTTTACGGAAGGGTTCGGGAATAGGATTCCCGCTGTTATATACATTGAATTGGTAAAAAGACCCATGATCTTTAAAACCGACAGCGATCATTCCCCTCGGGTCGCCGAATTTGATTGCGTTTTTGAGAAGATTCCTGAAAACCATTTTCAACCAGACCCGGCTGATCCGAATGGAAATGGGTTGTTTCGATATTGTATGAAGGCGGTGGTCGATGAGGAGCTGGTGTCCCTTTAACTCTGAAGAAAGTTCTTTCAGGACCGGGATGAGGATATGCTTCATCAGATCCAGTGTATCCTCTCTTGCCTCCGGATCGCCGTTGACCGAGAAGCTTCTGGCCAAGTACTCTTCTGTCATCCCGATTAAACTGGAGATTTTCGCAAACAGTTCTTTTATCCTATTTCCGGCTTCCTCATCCATTTTGCCATAATGACCACGGGTCAACAGCTTCAGAGTGGCGGATACGGACAGGAGAGACCCCCTGACATCGTGCGCCATCATTCTAACCATATCCAGAATTTTCTCGTCGGATCCCGCTTCGCACCTTTCGAACTGAGGATTTCTTCGGTGGAGTTTCACTTTTTCAATATAATGGGCGATACGCATTTCCAGTTCGGCCGAATCGAAAGGCTTGAATAGGTAATCGTCTGCAGAAGACCGGATCGCATCGGCCGTGGGGATCGATTTGCTGCTGGTGGCCAGAACGAGGATGCCCATGGTTGCCGGACTCAATTGTTTGGCCTTTTCCAGGACGGCAAACAGGTCGGTGATCACCACATCAAATTCTTTTTCCCGCAGGAGGCCGACAGCGGCGTCGCCCCGGGCTGCTGTGACCTGATAACCCTTGTTTCCAAGTGACAAACCCATTGTCATCGGATGACAGGCCTCATCATCTGATACCGCTAGTAAAACCCCTTGCTTTCCCATGGCTCTCCCTCCTTGTACGGGTCGATTGATTACGTGTGATCGGATTTTCACGGGCCATGTCTTCAGAACCTTGTGGTCATCGTAAGGTTATCCAATCAGCGGCCTCGCATATGGCATTCCTGGACCTAAGCATTGTAAACTGCTTTCCTCCCGGATGAAGGCCGCTGTGAAGATTTTGGCGCAGCGCGGCCGGAAAATCGCCAGCAAGTGTTCGGCCCACCGGGGTATGCGAATGGGAAGATGCTCCGTTTTTCACCCTGTTCCCATCTTCGAACATCTCCCGCCTCAGGGGGACCTTTTTTGCGGCCCCCTTGTTACTCATGGTATCAAGGTTTTCCCTTCGCGCCTCATTTCCGGCAGTATCTCTGTAAATGAGTTGGTCCGTTTCGAGGTCGTATTCGGGGATTTCAGGGTTGCTCCACCTCACCATAAAATATTGGTAGAAGGGAAGGTATAGGCTTCCGGTGTCAGGGTCATGCTTGAAGACATATTTTGGCATCCTTTGGCCATCGAGGCCGGCTTGGTAGTGCTGTAACCAGATATAGTTGCCCAGGATCGCCATCTTCAAAAAAGGAGGATCGGGATAAAGCTTGAGTTTGACGTTTTTCTGTGCGGCCTTCAGGGCTTTGAGAAAATCGATGCTCTTTTGGACCTGTTCTCCAAAGCTCTCCGGGGTGATTTCCGGATCGGGAATGCTCTTCGCCCTAACCGTCGCTCCCTCACTGTTCGGGTTCAGGAGCATCACCCTTGCTTTCTGACAATCCCGGATGAGTTGATGGAGCTCTCCTTCAGGATCGACGAAGGTGCGGAAACCCGTTGAGCTGATGACCATGACATCCCTTGAATGCCCCTGGTTTTCTTTTAGTTTTCTGATCCTTCTCCTGGCCAAAAAACCCGTTGAGGGGATGACCGATACGAGGCCGGCAGCTTTAGCCATTCTGGAAAGTTTCCGGTCTTTCCGGCTGTTACGGAGACAGGCGGTGAAAAAGAGGAAGAATATCGTCAGCACCATTTCTATAGAAATGAAAAATATCTTCTCATTTCCGACAAAGGACCAGTAGATCAGAAATTGATCCGCAATAAAGCTGATCGTCCAGGGGAGAGAGAGCGCAAGGGCAGCGCTCATCCCCAATAACAGGATGTGATAGAGCATGGGAGAGGGTCCCTTGATGAAGGCGGCAATGCCCCCTTTTTTTATCCTTCTTGTCTCATCTGTTAAATGTCTCATCTCTCCCATCCCCAGCGAAGAATTTTTAGAAGCGTCATAGCAAAATGATTAAAGCCGTGATGAACAGGAAAGCAATGTCGCCACTCGTGGAATTTCTTTCTTTGACTGCCTGCTCGGCAAGGGAAGCGATCAGGCGGGTGTGTTGATCGCTCAGCGTGAAGACTTTATCTTTTGCCTTTTCTAACAAAGCCTGTTCTGTCATTCTATCGTCCAAAACCGAAAGAATCTTATGAACATCGGATGCACGGGAAGACATGGCTGACCGTCCGCGATCCGATTCTACGGTATGAATGGCGGCAAAGGATGGTCCCCCGGCGAAGACAATGATCTGAAGGGCCAGAAGGTACATAACGGTCGTTAATATAAGTTTTTTCATGTTCCTATTCACAACCCCGCCCTCCTCCCTGTCTTTAGGATTGAGAAATCAAACTCATTAACTCATGCCTGGAAAAAGGCTTTTCCAGCACCCCGACACGGTATTTCTTTCTTTCTTCTTCGAGAGGCAGCCCATACCGGGCCAGGTCGCCGCTCATATAAATTGTCTTTACCGCCGGGTTATGACACCGGATATGCCCCATTAATTCCAGGCCGTTTTTTTGAGGCATCTGGATATCGGTCAGGACAACGTCCGGGTTAAACAAGAGGTAAGCCAAATATCCGTCGGCACCATCTTTAGCCAACCTTACCTCAAATCCTTCGTCCTCCAGCATCCACTTTACGAGACACGCCAATTCCTGGTTGTCGTCCACAATGAGTATCTTCATATTGAACTCCTTAAATTTGAGTTTCTGTTGTTGTTATTTGAGCAAACGGTGTGCCAAGTGAGGATTTAATTATAACGAATTGAAATTATTTTATTATTTTTGATTTTAGATTTTTTCGGAAGGGATTTTGTAGGGTGATTTTCCTATAGAAGGAAGAAAAAGATGAAGGGTATTTCCTGCATTTTATTGAGACTTTTTAAAATCTTCGCTTTTCAGGCCATGTTTTTTCAGAAGGTCGTAAAAATCAGCCCGGTACCTTCCGGCAAGTTTTGCGGCTTTGCTGACATTACCTCCGCAAGTTTCAAGGAGATGGACAAGATAGGCCTTTTCATAAGAATTTTTTGCTTCCTTGAGAGGTTTTAGGAACTCTTCCGTGGCGGCAACAGGCTGGGTCTGGAGAATGAAATTTTCAGCGATGGTATCCTGGTGGGTCATCGCAACGGCGTATTCAATCGTATTTTCGAGTTCCCGGACATTGCCCGGCCAATCATGGAGCATCAGCCTCTGCATCGCCATCGGGGTCAGGCCTTTAATCTCTTTTTTCATCTGCTGGTTAAGTTTTTTAAGGAAATATTCGACCAATGGGGGAATGTCTTCCTTTCTCTCCCTCAAAGGAGGCAGATGAATGGGGATAACATGGATCCTGTAAAAGAGATCTTCCCGGAAGAGGCCCTCCTTCACCTGGTTCTCCAAACTTTTATTGGTCGCTACGATCACCCGGACATCGACTTCGACGGGCTTTCCGCTGCCGATAGGATAAAACTGCCGTTCCTGAAGGGTCCGTAAGAGCTTGGCTTGGAGGGAGAGGGGCATATCCCCGATTTCGTCTAAGAAGACGGTCCCTTCATGGGCCAGGGTGAAGAGACCCTTGGTGCTTCGAACGGCTCCTGTAAAGGCTCCTTTTTCGTGGCCGAAAAGCTCACTTTCCATCAATGTTTCGGGAAGGGCGGCACAGTTGATGGCGACAAAGGGCTTGTTCTTCCTTTCGCCGGCAAGGTGAATTGCCTTGGCAATCAGTTCTTTTCCTGTTCCGCTTTCCCCGTGGATATAAACCGTAGATTCGGTTTTGGCAATTTGGGATACGATCTCCAGGACTTTCTTCATCTTTTCGCTTCTGGCCACAATATTGGTGAACCCGTATCGTTCTTCCAAAAGCCCTTTAAGCATTTTGATTTCAACGTTCAGCCTCCGGTTCTCCAGCGCCCTTTCAATTTGGAAAAGCAGGTCCTGGGGGTCGAAGGGCTTGGTCAGATAGTTGAAGGCTCCTTTTTTCATTGCCTCCACGGCGCTCTCAATGCTCCCGTAAGCGGTGAGGATGAGGACCGGCATCTCAGGGAGGATGAGATGGAGTTGTTCCATTAGCGATATGCCATTCTGGCGAAGAAGCTGGAGGTCGACAATGGAAAGGTCGAAGGCCTGATTCTTCACCGCCTCAATGGCATCCTCTTCATTCGGGACGGCGAGGACTTGATGGTTTGCGGATTCGAGCCTTATTTTTAAAAGCTCTAAAAGATTTCTGTCATCATCCACGACTAAGATCTTTCCCATAGCGATTTTTATCCTATTTTGCTTTTTCCCGTTTTTTTTCTTCAATCCCGATATCAACCTTTTTTGACTCTTCGATCACTCGATTTAATTTTTGGATCATCTGGTTTAATTTCTCATTTTCCTGAAGGATGGCCACCCAAACTTTTGCATGTTCCGCCCAGGGACTTTCGGGGTAATCCACCGGGACCCTTTTAAAAAGGGTCAGCGCCTTTCCATAATCTTTCTTCGGATTTCCAAAGTGGACGTAGACGAGCCCCATATGATAGAGAGCCTCATCCCCCGGGGGGGTGCGGCCGGAGAGGTTAAGCACCTTTTGGTTTTCATTTAAGGCCCCTTCATAATCCTGCCGTTCAAGGAGCAATCTTGCCCATAATAGCAACTCAGAAACGGTTTTCTGGGTTTGATCGACTTGACCTCCTTCCTTTTTGACTTCAACTTTTGTTTCAACCGCTTCCTTTTTAAAATGGACGGTCTCTTTTTCCCGCAGCGAAATACAACCTGACAAAGGAAGAAACATCAGGCCGGCAATACAAAGGCAAAAGAGCTCCCCTGCCCCGGTTCGTTTTCTGCCCATACCCTGCCTCCATGAGCGGTGATGATATGCTTTACAAGAGCCAAACCCATTCCTGTCCCCTTGATCTGATTCGAATTCATCAGAGGGACCTGGCGAAATTTTTCAAAGATCACGTCCAGATCCTTTTTGGGTATCCCCGGACCGGTATCTGTGACCGAGACTTTTATTTCGCGATTCCCTGTCTGAGCCGAAACTCGCACCTGCCCTCCTTCCGGAGTAAACTTTAATGCATTTCCAATGAGATTGCGCAATACCTGAAGGATCCTCTCCCTGTCGATCAGAAGGGAAGGGAGGTTCTCATCCACCTTCGTTTCCAGGGAAATATTTTTAGCTTCGATGAGAGGAATCATCTCGGTGATGGTTCTTTCAACCAGGGGAGGGAGAGAGGCCGGTTCGAAGCTGTAGGTCATCATCCCCGCATCCATTTTGGATAGATCCAGCAGGCCATTCACCAGGTCGATCAAGCGGTTGCTTTCCTCGGAAAGAATCTCTAGAAGCCTTTTTTGCTTATCCGTAATCGCCCCACCGGCCCCATCCTGTAAGAGGCTGACCCCTTCTTTGATCGACGCAAGCGGGGTGCGGAGTTCGTGAGACATCGAAGAGAAGAAATCGGATTTCATTTTGTCGATGGCGTTCAATTTATTGCACATCGAGTTGAAAGCCCCGGCCAGCTCCGCCAGCTCCGGAGGAGAGGCAACCTTCAGGTCGCATTCAAAAACACCCCTGGGAATATCCCTTGTCTTGTCGATCAATCTGGCGAGAGGACGAGTAATGCTTTTCGTGAGAAAAATAGAGGCGACAACAAGCACCAGGATGGCGATGGCAGACATGGCAATCACCAATTTCCGTGAAGAGGATGCGGATTCTCCCAGCGCCTTCATCCCTTGATGGAGGTCATGCCTGGCGTATGCTTCCAACCTTTTCAGCCCATCCAGAATTTCGTCGGCAGATTTTTCAATCTCACGCTCAACCCTCGGCTTAGGGTAGGGTTGATTCTTGCGGAGATATTCAATCTCCTTGCCGGCGAGGGACTCGAACTGTTCGAGATGTGTTTTCATCTTGCTGAAGGCTTCTTTTTTTTCTTGAGTATCCGCCATCGAGAGGGCTTCAGCAAAAAATTTATTGAACTCCTCTTTGGCCGAAAGGAACTGATCGTACAGGAGGATATCTCTTGTCAGGATGTATTTCTTTTGATACCGCAACTGTGACAGGATGGAATGGGTGAGTTTTTCCACGTAATCCAGAAGGGGGGTATTGACCCGCAGCAATTGGCGGGTCTCCCGGTTCAATTGATGCAACTGAAAGATCGCATAGACACTGACGATCGTCACCAATATAAAGATGGTGAGGTAGCTTGTAATAAGTCTTGAAAATATAGTCAGTCTCATTTTTAAACGAAAAGGCTCTATCCAACGGCCATCAGTGGAATGAAATAAGTCCGGAAGGAACCTGCCTCCCATGCCAAGCAAAAAGGGAGAAAACCGAGATAAATAAAATCTTACCTCTGAACAACCCTGTCCCACCCTAAGAGAGAAAGGTATGGGCATTCCCATCTCTGTTTAAAATTTAACATATCTTTTCATTCATGGCCAATCAAGAGATTGATTTCTCATGGATTTCGAACAAACCAGCTCTATCGAAAAATGAGTTTCCCGAAAGTCATTTCTTCTAACGCTTTATTCTTCCCGAACGGCAGAGTGAGTGAATGGAACAGAGGAAAAAATGTTTGAAAAAAGGTATGAAATCCATTAAAATGGGGTTAATTTTTTCAGACCCAAGAAGCCATCCAGGTGGTAAAGAAAATGGACACAACATCGGTTTCAGAAAAAGCAAAGGGTTATTTTGGTCAGGGATATAATTGAGCGGAGTCCATCTCCTTGAGTTTCAAGGAGCTTTTAGGCATTCAGGATACGTTCATCCCTGCATTAGCTACGGGATTCGGCGGGGGGGTTGGTCGTAAGGGATCCCTCTGCGGAGCCTTCACCGGGTCGATTATGGCGATCGGAATGAAAATTGGCAGAACCGACCCGAAAGATCGGGAGACCCTTTTAAAGGTTTATGCGAAGTGCCGGCAATTCTGGGATCGATTTGAAAAGGAGTTCGGGAGTTGTTCTTGCTACGACCTGATCCAATGCCGTCTGGATGACGAGGAAGAACGGCAGCGATGGCTGGCAGAAGGGGGTATGGAGAAATGCGCCGGCATCGTTGAGAAGACCGCCCGGATGCTCTGCGATTTTCTTGAAACCGTGGAGTAGGAGGGGGCGAATCCTTTGGATCTTCTGAAAACATACCATCTCTACAAAAAGATCAGCCAGTATCCGAACCTGCTTGGGTTGATTCGAAGCACCTTCATGGAGATCCTCGACAAAAAAGGGGTGATCTCCAGGAGCCGGCTTTACGAGGAGGCCCTGGAGGAGTTAAAAAAGGACGGACTTCCCGATACCGAGGCCAACCGGCAGGAATATCTCGAAGCGCTCATCGACTACTATTTTGCAACTCATCTCAGCCCTACCGAAATAGAAAATTATATCAATCTTGCCCGCAAGAAAGATAAAGCCATGACCCTGAGCAAGATTGTCAATCAGGATCAGGCAAGTTCCCTGAAGATATTTAACGTCCTCCGGGAGTTCTGCGAGATCCCGAAGGGGGAGGTTTACATCTCTAGGGAGGAGGCTGAGGGAATCCGCGTCGCCCTGATCAGCCGCTTCATCTCAAGCCAGCTTCCCTTCATCAGCCTTGCAAAGAATCACATCACCATCCGGGATGTTGATTCCCTCCTTGAACACACACGCTGGAGCCGGAAACGGCCCGGCAAACTCGGGGGGAAAGCCGCCGGCATGATCCTGGCACATAAAATCCTCCTTCCCATCCTTGAGGAGAGGGACCCGGAGCTCGAAGCGTATGTCCGGGTTCCGGAGACATGGTATCTGAATTCGGGCGTTTTTTCGGAGTTTCTGGACCGAAACAACCTCTACCTGTTTCATACCTACAAGTACAGAGATCGGGAGGCCATTGAAGAGGAGTTCTCAAGGATCGAGGAGAGGTTCAGGTTTGCGAGCTTTGCCCCGGAAGTGGTCGAAGATTTTCGAAAGATCCTTGAGGAGATCGGCGAGCACCCGATCATCATCCGCTCCTCGAGCATGCTTGAGGATAACTTTGGCCTGGCCTTCTCAGGCAAATATCTCTCTATCTTTCTGACCAACCAGGGAGATATTGAAACCCGCCTGAACCATTTCATCATGGGTTTAAAAAAAGTCTTTGCCAGCACCTTCGGACCCGATCCGATTCTCTACCGGAGAGACCATGGGCTTCTGGACTACGATGAGAGAATGGCCATGGTGGTTCAGAAAGTGGTGGGAAGGCAGTTCGGGGACTACTTTTTCCCTTTTGCGGGCGGGGTGATGTTCTCCCGGAATGTCCACGCCTGGAACCCGAAGATCAAAAAAGAGGAAGGCCTGGTAAGGCTGGTCTTTGGCCTGGGAACCCGGGCGGTTGACCGGGTGGGTTCCGATTATCCCAGGATGATTCCGTTAAGCCATCCCCAGCTCCGGCCGGAGGTGACGGGAGACCAGATCAGGAAATATTCGCAGAGACAGGTGGATGTCCTCAATCTGAAGAAAGGCGCATTGGAAACGATCGATTTCAGGACCCTGAAGACCCGGATTGACAACCCGGACCTCTTTTATGCCGTCTCTATCCAAAAAGACGATCATCTCTTTCCTCCTTTGTTCAAAACCCAGGGCCTCAAAGAAGAAGATATCTGTCTCACCTTTGATAATTTTTTAACCAAGACCAAGTTTGTTCCCCTGGCAAAAAAAATACTCTCCAGGATCGAAGACACTTATGGAAGGCCGGTGGATATTGAGTTCGCCTGGGATGCCGATACCTTCTATCTGCTCCAGTGCCGCTCCCTTTCCATCCGGAAAGAGAAGGAGATTGTGGAATTGCCCGAAGAAGTCAACCGGGATAAGATTCTGTTTACAACCCGGACAGCCCTCTCCAATAGCATTGTTCCTAACCTGGAGTATATCGTTTATGTGGACCCGAAGGCTTATGACGTGTTGCCGACCTATGAACGGAAGATGGAGATTGCCTCGGTCGTCAACCTGTTGAATAAGAGCCTTGCCGAAAAACGGTATGCCCTGATGGGTCCGGGGAGGTGGGGAAGCAACGATATCAACCTGGGTGTCAAGGTCACCTATTCCAATATCAATAAGACCAAGTTGCTGGTGGAGATTGCGTTTGCCAGGAACGGCTCAACACCCGAGGTTTCTTACGGAACCCATTTTTTCCAGGACCTGGTCGAGGCGGATATTGTCATCGTTCCCCTCTATCCGGATGATCCGGACTCCTTCTTTAATGAAGAGTTCCTGCTCAAGCCTCCGAACCTGTTGGGTGAGATCGTGCCGGAAGCCAAGGGGAGTGAAGCGGTGGTCCGGGTGCTTCATATCCCTTCTGTATCCAATGGACTCTATCTGCAGGTTTTTCTCAGCACATACCAACAGAAAGGCATCGGCCTTTTCGGCCCCTCCGAAGAGAACAAATGATCCTATCTATTGATTTTTCGGCGGGTTTGAGTTATTCGAAGGGCGTGGAGTTGAGGCCATGGGCGATATTTAACCATGGCTTTTTTTATAACGAATCACAGGAATATAGCGTATTGAACGAATGGAGGACTTATCAATGGACCGGATTTTCAGCGGGATTCAACCCTCGGGTGAGATTCACATCGGCAACTATGTAGGAGCCATCCGCAACTGGGTCCAACTGGTCAACCGCTATGAATGCATCTATTGTGTCGTGGACTATCATGCGATTACCATCGAATATGAAGCGGAAATGATGCAGCAAAGGATTCTCGACACAGCCACTATCCTTGCAGCCTGCGGATTGACTCCGGATAAATGCATCGTTTTCGTTCAGTCCCATGTGCCCGAGCATACCGAACTGGCATGGATCTTTAACTGTGTCACCCCAATCGGTGAACTGGAGAGGATGACCCAGTTCAAAGAGAAATCGAAACAGCACCGGCAGAATATCAACATGGGTCTTCTCGATTATCCCGTGCTTCAGGCCGCAGATATTCTGATCTATAAAGCAGGTTATGTTCCGGTTGGAGAGGACCAGACCCAGCATGTGGAACTCTCGAGGGAGGTCGCCCGGAAGTTCAATGCCCGCTATGGGGAGACCTTTCCCGAACCCCAGGTCCTCCTTTCAACCGCTCCAAGGATTGCGGGAACCGATGGACAGGCAAAGATGTCCAAATCGATGAATAATGCCATCGGGCTTCTTGATCCTCCGGAGGTCATCCGGGAGAAGTTAAGAACGGCGGCCACCTGTCCGCACCGGGAGCGCCGGAGCGATCCCGGGCATCCGGACCACTGCAATATCTTCACAATGCACACGGCTTTTTCCAAGCCGGACCAGGTTGATGACGTGGAAAAGGGTTGTAGAAGCGCAGGGATCGGATGCATCGAGTGCAAAGAGATTCTCTATAAGAACATGGTCGAAGAGCTGAGTCCCATCCAGGCCCGCGTCAGGGAGATCAACGGGAAGCCGGGCTATATCATCGATGTCTTAAAATCAGGGGCTTCCAGCTGTAAAACCATTGCTGAAAAAGTGATGGACGAGGTTCGGGAAAAAATCGGCGTCAAATCGGATTGGTTGTAATCTAATGAACCTACCTCCAATCCCTCCGATTCATATTAATTGATTTTATGTAACATCTTGCCGATTTATTGTCATGTATCGTCATGGCCTCTACGTATAGCATGATGGGTCGCGGAAAAGAGGCCCGGGCGGCAGCGGCTGAGGTCCTCAAGATAAACCCAAAATTTTCACTTGAACAATTTGCCAAGATCCACCCCTACAAAGACCCTGCCACAAAAGACCGCTATATTGACTCCCTCCGCAAAGCCGGTTTGAAATAAGCCGCGGCGGAGGGTGGCGATAACCGCAATTCGTACCATTATCACAATTCATTCTATACATAACGCAGAAATTATTTGCGCATACGGTGTCCACCCTTCGACAAGCTCAGGGTGACCGCTCATGGTGAGCCTGTCGAACCATGCATCGAATATTCCCTCTGGAACGGTAATTATACGCAATTATTTATTGCGTTGTGTCTAAATAAAGAAATTGACAATCCGGGAACATTAAAATATTATTGATTTACAATAATGGATATACCATAATTTATTTATCAAAAGGAGATTGGAATGGGTAATCCTTTCTATCTTCAGGAAGTGCCGGTCGACGCCCCTTTTTGTAACAGAAGGACGGAACTGAAGGAGTTACGGGCTTACGCCGAGGGAAAAGCGAATGTGGTCCTCTTCTCGCCCCGGCGTTACGGAAAGACCTCTCTGGTGAAGAGGATTCAAAAAACGTTATCGAATAAAGGCGCCGTTACGCTCTTTGCTGACTTCTTTGGTGTTGCCTCGGTCGATGATGTTGCTTCACGATTGGCCAAGGCGGTTTTCGTCATTACGCACAAGAAGGACCCTCTCTGGAAATCGGCGCTCCGGACCATGAAATCCTTCCGCCCTGTTTTAAAACCCGATCCTTCCGGAGGGGTCTCTTTGAGTGTTGAGCCTTCGGGTGCGGGAAAAGGCGGTTTGGAACTCCTCGAGGAGACGATGGATTCCCTTCGAGAATTTGTCAATACCACCAAATCCCTTGTCCATGTGGCGCTCGATGAATTTCAGGAGATTGTTACTTTGAAAGAGGCTTTACAAGTTGAAGGCATCATGAGAACCCACATTCAGCAACAGCAGGCATCCTACTTCTTTATTGGAAGCCGCCGCCGGATTCTTCTGGGTATCTTCAACGACAGACAGCGTCCATTCTTTCAGAGCGCCATCAACTATCCCCTGCGGCTGCTTCCGTCCGAAGAGCTTGCCGAGTTTATTGCCGAACAATTTAAGAAAAACAAGGGGAGATGCACCGAAGCAATGGGAAGAAAGCTTGTATCCCTCACAGGGTTTCATCCTTATTACTCGCAGAAATTGGCTTTTTTTGCTTATGAACTCTCCAAGACGGTTACGGAAGAGTCGATCAACCGTGCCATGGACAGGCTCATTCTGTCAGAGAAGCCGGTTTTTGAAGCCATTCTTCAGGGTTTATCCCCTCACCAGCGTCTCCTGTTGCGGGCACTGGCTAAGGAAGCGACTACGAAGCTTCTGGCCAGTGGCTATATTCAAAAACATGGGCTTGGGTCCGTGGGAGGAGTGCAACACTCCTCCCGGCAATTAGAGGAACTGGACCTGATCGAAAAAGATGAGGAAACAGGGGTGTGGCGTCCTGTAGATCCAATCTTAACAATTTGGCTGAGGATGCAGAGCGAAGAGAAGCTCTCCCAATAATAAAATCGGGGGCGGGATCCTATTTGGGTAATCCAATAAGACCTTTAATTTGAACCTGTCCCTAATTCTACCTCTCCAATCCCAAGGGTTGGCCCCTTATCCTTAATAATATAAGAAAATAGTTGACTAATCTGCAATCATTTAGTATCATTAGAATGACATCAAATAGTGCATCCGGAGGAGGACAATGAAGACCATCACCATTCGCGGAATTGATCCCGGGCTGGACCGGGTGATCAAGTTCCGGGCAAAACAGAACAACCTGAGTGTAAATCAGTGGATCCTGCAGGCGCTAAAAAAAATTACCGGTATGGGGAAAGAGCCGGTGTTCAAAAAGCACTATGATCTGGATGCTCTTTCGGGCGGTTGGAGCAGGGAAGAAGCGAGAACTTTTAAGAAAAACACTCAAATCTTCGAGAAGATCGATGAGGATGTCTGGAAATGAGAAGAATCGCAATTGACACAAACATCTACACCTCTTTCAAGATCAATGATCAAAATGTTGTTGAGACATTCAGAGACTGCGACCTTATCGGCGTGGACATAACGGTCATCGCCGAGCTCTTTTCCGGGTTTTCCCTCGGCGCTAAGGAAAAGAAAAATCGGCAGGAGTTAGAAGCGTTTCTCAACTCTCCACGGGTTGAAATTCTTCTGCATGATCTCGAGACGGCAGATCACTATGCTTTGATTGTTAGAAGATTAAAGGCGAAGGGTCGGCCTATTCCCACAAACGACATCTGGATTGCCGCCAATGCCATGAAGCATGGTTTGGCGCTTTATTCTTTTGACAACCACTTTGAAGAAATCGAAGGTCTGCTGATATTGCCCACAATAAGAGATGGCGCCTAACTCTCCCTCTATTTTCTCTGTAACCTCAACATCTCAGAGTTATTCAACTTAGTCAACAATGGCCCCACTTCCGACTTCCAAAAGGTCTGCAACTCAAAAACAGGGTAAGAAAATATACTCATCGGCGTGGGTCGACTTTCAGTTGATGGGGCTTGTTTCTTGCAATTAGGAACGCCAAAAGAGGGGAGGTTTCCTCTTTAAAGTCAAGAAACAAGCCTGACCCCAGGGCCCTAAGATTTTAGATCGGGCTCTCCCTCTGTTGATTCTTCAATCAGTTTTAGAAAATTTAATGGGATCTGAAACCCTAACCTCTGTGCCCTCTTCATGTCCATCGAAGATTTTTGATATTGATCCATTAAGTAATAAGCGACGCCACGATAAAAATAACCGATCCCATTTTTTGGATTTATCTCAATGACTTTGTTAAAATCAGAAAGCGCTTTTCCATATTGCTTTTTTTCGCAATAAGCATTTCCCCGGTTGATATACGCCACGGTATCTTTTGGGTCAATTTCGAGGGCTTTGTTAAAATCAGAAAACGCCTTGACAGACATCTTTTTTTTACCATAGATAAATCCCCGGTTCGCATAAGCATCCACATATTTCTGATTTAATGCGATGGCCTTATTAAAATCCGAGATGGCTTTATCATATTCTCCCTGCATCCCATAAATGACGCCCCGGTTGTTGTAGGCCATAAAATAATTTGGATTTATTTCAACGGCTCTGGAGTAATCAGAAAGTGCCCGATCATAGCGGCCCCTTTTCTTATAAACCGCGCCACGATTATAAAAGGCCTCGGCGAACCGCGGGTCTATGTCGACCACCTTATTGTAATCATCCATGGCCTGATCATGTTGCTGCCTGATGCTATAAATCATTCCCCGGTTCATGTAAGCGGCTATGCATTTTGGATCGATCTCGAGGGCGTTATTATAATCGGAAAAAGCCCTGTCATATTGACCCGTTTGGCTATAAAGAAATCCCCGGTGGTTATAGGCATCGAGATATTTTGGATGTAATTCAATGGCTTTTGTGTAATCCGAAATCGCCCGGTGGAACTCTTTTTTCTTAGAAAAGGCCTGTCCTCTTCTGAAGTAAACCTCCGCAAAATTCGGATTTAACTCAAGGGATTTGTCGAAATAGGAAATGGCCTGCTCATTTTCTCCTCTTTCGAAAAGAGAGGCCCCTATTTTACAGAAAAATTCAGGATCATTTAATCCAGTTTCTACTTCTGATGAAGAAACGCACGGGAATAAAATGGACACAAGGCATACAAGAATCAATGCAGGTCTGTAACGTTTAATATCCATAAGAGATCCCTCCTTTCCAGGGTATTGGATTGATTTGAAAAAATTTTACTTGATTTTAAATTTGGTATATAATGGTTGACGGTTTAAACGGTGAATCTTTTTTTGTAGCATTTAACCCTCTAACATTACTTCACTTTTTAAAAACCGGTCGAGGCCCCAAATGGAAGAAAAAACCAGACAGGCCATTAAAATCGACCTCAGTCAGTTCAAACTCCATATCCATCTCGAACAAAAAACCGAGTTGACCCTTCATTTCGATTCGCCTTCGCGGATGTTTTACCTTGCGGTCATCGCCCTTGTCGTCAATGAGATGAAAAGACTTGGAAAAATCACATCCATCCCATTGGGGGAACATGCACCCCTGCTTGCCTTGCTTAATGACACCATTGGGGGGTCAGCCGGGACATCGGACAAGGAGCATCTGCTTCCGAGGATTTACAGGAAATGGAAGGATGCATTGCCGGATTTAGAGAATGCGCCTCTTTTCAAGGTCATCGGGAGAAAGAAAGAGTTGGAGAACGGCGTTGGTAAGACCTATCGGTTCACTGAGGCTAAAAAAGACCTCTGGGCCAATCTTTTTGAGTACAGGGGTAGCCAGGAGAATGTCAGGCTCAGGTTTTCGATTGATAAGCTCGGGGCAGGTTTGGATGATATTATGATCATCTATGAGGACTACCAGAACGGGGAGGCATGGGAGAGGTTTATCTCGGGTCTAAAAAGGAAGGGAGAGGAGAAACCGGGGCCTGTTGAACTCGTCCCGAAAGAACCCGAGACTCCGGTAATCCCATACAAGGAGAGAAAGGTTCCATTACTAAAGCATTGGTCGTGGGCCGCCCTGGCTATCGTATTCATCTTAGCAGGTTTAGCTATCTGGAGAGTTTATTTTTATACTCCCGCGGGCAAGATTGCATCGATAGAAAGGATGGCTTTTCCTTTGCCTGATAAACCCTCTATTGCCGTGCTCCCTTTTGTTAACATGACTGGCGACCCCAAGGAGGACTATTTCAGTGACGGATTAACTGAACAAATTATCACTAACCTCTCCACGTTTCAGAGGCTGTTTGTCATTGCCCGGAACTCAACGTTCGTTTATAAGGGAAAGTCCGTAAAGATTCAGAAAGTGGCTGAGGATTTAGGGGTGCGGTACGTGATGGAAGGAAGTGTCCAGAAGTCTGGTGATAAAGTGCGGATCGCAGCTCAACTTGTCGATGCAATAACGGGTGGTCACGTTTGGAGTGAGCACTACGACCGGGAGTTTAAAGATCTATTCGCTTTGCAGGATGAGATCACGATCAAAATTTTGCGGGCTATGAGAATAGAGCTGACCGACGGGGAGCAAGCCCGTCGTTGGACAAAAGGAGGGACGAAAAACCTAAAAGCCTATGTATTAAATTATCAAGGAATCGGTTTCATGGGGCGCGGCACTAAACAAGACAATGATACAGCTCGTCACTTCTTTGAGGAAGCGATTGGACTTGACCCTAAGTATGCATGTGCTTATATCAATTTAGGCACGACCCACTTCTGGGATGCGAGGAATGGATGGAGTGAATCCCCTGCTAAATCCATTCAGAAAGCGCTTGAATTGGCGCAAAAGGCTCTCGCCATGGAGGATTCGATTGATCTCGGCCATTCATTATTGGGCGCCATCTACCTTGTGATGCGTCAGCATGATAAAGCTATCGCTGAGGGAGAACGGGCTGTTGCTCTCAATCCCAATGGGGCACTGGCATTTATTTTTTTTGCGGGGATTGTAGGCGTTTCCGGCAAGTGGGAAGAAAGTGTGATGTATGCTCAGCAATCGATACGGTTATCCCCGTTCCCTGGCCCCCTTCAATATGATGTGTTAGGCCGCGCCTATTTCATGTTGGAGAAGTATGATGAAGCGATATCAATATTGAAAAAGGCAATACAGATAAACGTGGATTTTCTACCTGCGCATATTTTTCTTGCGGCTTGTTACAGTTCAATGGGCCGTGATGCGGAAGCTAACGCTTCGGCAAAAGAAGTTCTCCGGATAAATCCTAAATTCAGTATTGAATCTTATGAAAAGAGACTCACTTACAGGAATAAAGCCGATATAGAGCGGGAGGTAGCTGCCCTGAAGAAGGCAGGGTTGAAGTGAGAGTTCATAAATTCAGGGCGAATAAGATGGCGTCCCGTACCTGGGCCATCTTTTCAGAAGAAAGCGTCGTGATTGGTGAGCCTATCCTTCCTTTGGAAACCGTTTGAATGTGGTCGCAATTTACAGCACAATCTTTTGGCATGCCATCCTCTCTGGATAAAAATACTTCACTGGGGATATCCCTTATGGTTGAGGTGATGGGCGCTACGGTGACCTCTCCAAGATATTCAAGGATGGAATCACGTGTAAGAATCAAAACAGGACGGTTTTTATCGGGCGGCTGGAACTTGTACCATCTGATTTCTCCCCTTTTCATTCATCCCCCCAGCCTTGCTCTTTTTCCCAAACGCTAAATTCTTTTTTATTTACAGGATGTGCCTTATACCCCTGTCGATGTTTCTGTTCAAGATGACTCACCTCAAGCTTATTAAGAGCATCCCGCAATGCGGCGCGTGTAAATGCCGAGCGGGTTGTTTTTAAATTCTTAGCAGCCCTATCAATCAATTCGATCAATTGATCATCGAGGGTCATCTGTACTGTCCGCATATTATCCTCCAAGGAATGTATATTATTATAACTATTTTAACCCACATTAAAATCCATATCAATAGGTGATCCTCGAATAAACGTTTGGCAATGAATCGATCTCATCAAAAAACAGAAAAGGGGCGAATCAAACAGCCCCTTTGCTATCCTTCCATGATATCGTCCTGAGTCTAAAGGCCAAGAAGAGGTTCGATAATCAATTACTAATCAGTCCATAATTGTATAGACACCGAGACTGAACCCCAGCCGTTCGTGCTGAGCTTGTCGAAGCATGAATGGCTGCGGGACGCACCCTTCG
>JAGVBT010000019.1 GCA_020059605.1 Deltaproteobacteria bacterium | reverse complement strand
ACGCCGGAACTAAGGCCGAAATCGACATCAACAAAATGAACAGGAATGGCGAGATCGAGATGCAGTCCAATGGGACAGCTTTTCTGGAGTACTTTGCACCGCCGTACTACTTCTTTACCGGTCCCTACGTCATGAAGGACTTCGATCACTACATGCGTCTTTGGGACGGTAAGCTCGGCCAGCAGGCGCGTGCCCAGTTAGAGAAGAACGATCTTAAATACCTGGCGACCATCTACCGGGGGCTACGGCAGACGACGGCGAAGAAACCGCTCTACACGCCGGCGGATGCGTATAACATGAAGCTCCGGCTGCCGCCCATTCCCAGCTGGATGGCTGTCTGGAAGGCGATCGGCACCGACCCTGTTGGGGTGCCTTTGCCCGAGCTCTATAGCTCACTCAAGACGGGCAAGGCCGAAGCCTCCGAGGGGGACCTACCACAAATCCAATCCTTCAAGCTAAACGAAGTCCAAAGCCACTTGATCATCACCAATCATCTTGTCCAGACCGCAGGAATCCTGATCAACAAGCCTTTTTTCGACAAGCTGTCGAAAGCGGACCAGGAGCTCATCGTCAAGGCCGGCAAGGAGGCGGAGGAATGGGCCAATAACAAGATCAAGACCGGCGAGGCGGCCATCCTGGTGGATCTCCAACGCAAAGGCATGCAGGTGATCATACCGGACGCCAATTCGTTCCGTGCAAAGGCCAAGGACGCCGTCGAAGAGCTGTTCAAAACCCAATGGTCGGTGACGACCTGGGCAGAAGTACTGGCTCAGTAGCATCCTATAACCGGAAGGCTGGAATGTTGAAACCTATTCCATTGTTCCCGGTGACCTAAGGAGAAGCAATGTCACTTGAAGACGAGATCAAAACAAAAGAGAAAAGGGTTCGAGAGTTCCTTCGATCAAAGGGGCTGAAGGCTCTGCTCCTTAAACGACAAGCCAATTTTTCCTGGATGACCGGAGGTGGTCTCAATCTCGTTGGCATCACCACAGAGATGGGGACCGCCTCCCTTCTCATCACAGAGGATTCAAAATATGTCATTTCAAATAATATCGAAGCTCCCCGGATGATCGAAGAAGAAGCTCTGGAGAATCAGGGATTCATCGTAAAAACATTTCCCTGGCATGAGGATCAGGAAGTTTCGATCATAAAAGAACTGATCGGAGAAGGACCATTGGGGAGTGATGTCCCCTTCCCGAATGCGACGGTGTTAACAGAGGAAATTGCAAGGCTTCGTTATTCTATGACCCCGGAGGAACTTAAGCGGTATCGATGGTTGGGAAAGAAGGTTTCTTCCGCATTGGAAAAAACGATGATGAAGACGAAGAAGGGAGAAAAAGAGTCAGCGGTGGTGGGTAGACTATGCAGGGAATTATGGAAAGACCGGATTGACCCCATCACCCTGATGTCCGCAGCCGATGATCGAATTTCCAAATTCCGTCATCCTATCCCGACTGAGAAAAAAATTGAAAAATACCTGATGGTTTCTGTCAATGCGAGAAAATGGGGACTCATTGTCTCGCTGACCCGTTTTGTTCATTTCGGAAAACTACCCGAAGAGCTGAGAGAAAAGTATGAAGCCAATGTCTTCGTTGATTGCACAATGATGGCTCACACCCGTCCAGGAATTCCCGCAAGGGAAGTCCTTCAAAAGGGGATCGATGCCTATAAAGAAAAAGGATATCCGGAGGAATGGAGATTTCACCACCAGGGCGGATCCATCGGTTACACGGGTAGAGATTACCGGGTCAATTTCAAAACCCCTGACCTCATCCAGGAAAACCAGGCCTTCACCTGGAATCCGTCGATCACCGGAACAAAATCAGAGGACACGATTCTTGCTACATCAAAGGGGCCGGAGATGATCACCCTGCCAATCCTCTACCCTACCCTTTCTTTATCAGTTGAAGGCATCTCTTTTAAACGGCCGGCGATCTTGGAGAAGTAGGGAACGGTTTAAAACCGTTCCCTACAAGTTCGGAATAAAATGAAAGGATAATAAAATGATCGAAAGGCATGTCACTTTTAGTGTCATCCCCGGAAAAGAAAAGGATTTTGAAACACTTTTTAAGGAGGAATACAGCACGGCCATGTCAAAACAGCCTGGTTTTGTTTCGGTGGCACTTCTGAAGGAGCACGAAAAAGAAGCCGTCTATCAGATGGTTATCCGCTTCCAGTCCCTTGAGACCGCGACCGCCTGGAGGGATTCGGCCGATCATAAAGCTCTCTCACCCAAAATCAAAGCTCTTTACAAGGAGAACATCGTCCAGGTCTATGAGGTGATTGCACAAAAATGAAAAAGGAGATGGGGAAATGTATGGAGAGAATTAAAATCGGGATGGTAGGCTCACAATTTGCAGCTCATTTGCACCTCAACAGTCTCGCAAAGTTGAGAGGGAGCAAGGTGGATGTTGTCGCCGTCGTTTCCAGAAGTAGAGCGAATGCTGACAATTTTGCTAGAAAGTTCAATGTTCCTGATGCTTATGATGATTACCGGTATATCCTCGATCGAAAGGATATTGATGTGGTGGACCTCTGCATCCCGACTGATCTTCATGAGGCTTTTTCCATCGAAGCGGCGGAGGCCGGGAAACATATCATCTGCGAAAAACCACTGACCGGATACTTCGGAAAGGACAGAAAAGAAGAACAGATCGGATTTACCGTCAGTAAAAAGCGGATGCTAAAGGAAGCCCTGAAGGGTTGTGATCGAGTTCTGAAAGCGGTGAAAAAGAATAAGGTCAAGTTTATGTATGGCGAGAATTGGGTCTATGCCCCTCCCTTCACAAAACTCAAGAATCTAATCAAGGCAAGCGGAGGAACCATCCTGGAGATTCGGGCCGAGCAAGGCCATTCCGGTTCCCAGGCCACATATTCGAGAAAGTGGAAAACCTCCGGAGGAGGGGCCCTGATGCGCCTGGGAGCCCATCCTGTGGGAGCAGTCCTTCACCTCAAACACTTCGAAGGGACATTAAAGTATGGGAAACCCATCTTGGCTAAATCCGTGACAGCGGAGGTGGGTCACCACACCCAAATAGCCTCTTTTGTCAAAGAGAAGAAGAAGTACGTCGTCTCTGAATGGGAGGACGTGGAGGATTGGGGTGTGATCATTCTCCATTTCGAAGACGGGTCAAAGGCCACTGTCTTCGCTTCCGACACTGTACTTGGAGGAGTGAGAAATGTTTTGAACGTGTTCCTCTCCAATGCGGTCGTCTTCGTGAACATCAACCCCCACAATGTCCTCGAAGTTTACGCGCCCGAACCCCATGTCTTTGGAAAGGAATATATCGCTGAAAAACTCGAAACAAAGGCAGGCTGGAACTTCCCGACCCCTGACGATGATTGGATGAAAGGATTTACACAAGAGATGGAGGACTTCGTCGATGCCCTTTTATCGGGCAGAGAACCGGTATCCGGAATCGATCTGGCGAGGGATGTTGTGGAAGCGATCTATACAGCCTATGCTTCAGCAGAAGAAGGGAAACGGATCGAGCTTATAAGGCACAACCCATCTTAAGAAAAGGAAAGGAGAAGAGTTATGTGCGATGTGGTAACTTTCGGAGAGGCAATGGTAAGGCTTTCACCTCCCAACTTCCAAAGATTGGAGCAAGCCAGGAAACTCGATCTCAATGTCGGTGGAGCGGAATTGAACGTGGCTGTTGGGGTGACCCGATTCGGATTGAAGAGCATATGGGTGTCAAAACTCCCAAGGAATAGCCTCGGTTATCTAATCCGCGACCGGGCCCAGGAGTTTGGAGTCGATTGCTCACATATCGTCTGGTCAGATAAAGGGAGGGCTGGGATTTATTTCGTTGAGTTTGGTGCATCTCCTCGGGCTTCGAGTGTCCTGTACGATCGTGCACATTCGGCCATTAGCATGATTCAACCCGGAGAGGTGGACTGGGCGAAGGTTTTTGCTGGATCGAAACATTTCCATATGAGTGGAATCACCCCTGCCCTGAGCGCCTCCGCTTCAGGAGCAACCGCGGAGGCTCTGAAAGCGGCACAAAAGGCGGGCTGCACCGTTTCTTATGACCTCAATTACCGGAAGAAACTCTGGACACCCGCTGATGCCAAAAAGATCCAGGAGCCCATGATGGAGAATGTGGACATCCTCATCACAACGGAGGAGGACACCAATGTCGTCTTTGGAATCAAGGAGAAGGATTATGAGGCGGTAGCGGAAAAACTTTCTAAAACCTTTAAATTCAAGATCGTTGCCATAACATTAAGGGAAGATCTCTCGGTCTTGAGAAATAACTGGACAGCCATTGCCTATCAGGATGGGAAGATCTTCCGCGATAGAAAGTACGAGGTCGAAATTGTTGACCGAGTGGGGGCGGGGGATTCCTTCACGGCTGGGTTTCTTTACGGTTGGATCAAGGAGAAAGATGTTCAAAAGGGCGTCCAATACGGCAATGCATTTGCCGCCCTCAAACACACCCTTCCGGGTGACTTCAACTGGAGCACCTTGGAGGAAGTGGAGGCTCAGCTAAAAGGCGGCGGGCTGAGGATTTCAAGGTAAGAGGGGAAAGAGTTTTGAGTTTTGAATTTAAGCGAGGAGGATCCTATGGAAAAAAGGGAAGTCTTTAATCGAATGACGTCCGAGGGGTTGATCCCTGTGATCAGGGTTTCTTCCGCCAAAGAGGCAATCGATGTCGCTGATGCGATCAAGGAAGGAGGGGGCACCCTCATTGAGATTACGATGAGTGTTCCAGGAGCAATCGACACCATCAAAGAATTGACCCAAAAGTATAAAGATGAAATCATCATGGGGGCAGGGACAATTCTCGATCCTGAAACCGGAAGGGCCGCACTGCTGGCAGGAGCTCAATTTATTGTGAGCCCAACCCTCAATCTCGACCTGATCTCCCTTGCACACCGTTACAGCGCTGTAGTCGTCCCGGGCGCCATGACTCCTACGGAGATTCTGACCGCCTGGAATGCAGGAGCGGATATGGTAAAGGTTTTTCCCGCAGCCCAATTGGGGGGACCGGAATATATCAAGGCCCTCCGGGGCCCCCTCCCCCAGATTCTTCTTGTTCCGACGGGGGGGGTGAATCTTCAAAATTCAGGAGCCTTTATCAAGGCTGGCGCCGCGGCGCTTGGAGTGGGCGGGGAATTAGTTGACAAAAAGGCGGTGAAGGAGAAGAAATTTAATATTATCACGGAAAACACCCGCGCTTATCTCAAGGCCATCAAAGAAGCGAGAGGGTGATATCTGTAATCAATTTTGAGTTTAAAATTTTGAATTGATTATCGCCAATCTAATTGATTTCTATGCAGATCACTTTTCCTTATCCCGACATTCCTTCGCTGGAGGTGCCCGAGAAAAACTTCCTCGGAGTCTTCTCTCCCTCGATCGTTCAGGTTGAGCAGAGCGAAGAACAGATCATTGAAGAAGCGCTCTCTCACCCTGCGGGGTCAGTTCCCCTGCACCAGAGGATAAACGCACGGGACAGGGTGCTGGTGGTGGCGGATGATTATACGAGAAGCACCCCTGTCCGGAAGATTCTCCCCTGTTTGATCAAAGAGATGGAGAGAGCTGGGGTCAAGAAAGAAAATATTAAAATTCTCGTCGGCCTCGGGACCCACCGCCCCATGACCGAAGAGGAGATGGTCCAAAAGTTCGGGCAAGAACTTTCGAGACGGTATTCCATCATCAATCACGCATGGTGGGATCCTCCTCAACTCATCCACCTGGGAGAAACGGAAAAGGGAACACCGATCCTGGTCAATCGAATGGTTCAAGAGGTGGATTTTATCATCGGTGTCGGCCAGATTGTTCCTCATCGTGTTTCCGGATTCAGCGGGGGCGGCAACATCATCCAACCCGGGATCTGCGGCGAGGAAACAACGGGGCGGACACACTGGCTCAGCGCCCGATTCAGAGGCCGGGAGATTCTGGGAAAAATTGAAAATCCGGTCAAGGACGAAATAGAACAGGTTGCCTTGAAAGCAGGATTAAAATGGATCGTCAATACCATTCAGGACGGATCGGGCAGAACGGTGGGGGCGGTTGCCGGGGATCCGATCCTGGCCTATCGAAAGGGCGCAGATCAATCCCTCCATGCCTATCAAGCCATACTGGAACGGGAAGCGGATATCGTGATCACGGATTCCCACCCCTATGACTCCGAACTCTGGCTTGCCGCCAAGGGAATATATGCGGCTGAACTGGCTGTCAAGGAGGGGGGAGTCATCATCCTGGTTTCTCCCTGTCAGGAGGGAGTCTCGCCGAGTCATCCGGAGGTTCTGGAGTTCGGATATCAACCATTCAAGACGGTGGATCAATGGATTCGGCGGGGAAAGATCAAAAAATTGACCGCCGCAGCCCATCTTGTCCATGTTGGAAGAGCCATCAAAGAAAGGGCGAAGGGAATCATGGT
>JAGVBT010000051.1 GCA_020059605.1 Deltaproteobacteria bacterium | reverse complement strand
AGGTTGATTTTAAAGATTGGTGTTGTCCTTAAAAACATTATCTCATTCCACCTCTATGCTGATTGGGACTTGCTTTTCAACATAGAAGGGTGACAGGTCTGGACTTTTTACGAGATCATCAATTATAACTTTTTAAAATTATTATTTTTTATTGCTGATTTTTCATAGTTAATTTTCTCCTTTTCATTTTAATATGTTTCCATACTATTTCATCCGGTTTAGCGGCCCCTTGCTCCTTGTCCTCGTGGGGCTAAAAATCCTCTCCGGTTATGCCCTGGTGGGGAAAATGGATAACCCCTCATGGCTATCGCGTCTCCACCAAAATCAAACCTTTGACCTCATCCTTCTCTTCGTCTTCATCTTTCATGCCTGCTATGGCCTTCGACTCTTTCTCATCGATCTGGGAATGATGAAACAGGAAAATTTTTTGTTCTGGGCATTTACCATCATCAGTGCTGGATTATTTGTCTTATCTTATTTCTATTTTTTCTAATTGGGCGAGTCAGGCAGCATCAAACCTAAAGGGTTGAGTTACATAATGACAAAAGGGTAACTCAAGGCTTTCGCCTTGATGAATCAACCTCAAATGGAAATTCTCTCCCACGACATTTTAGTCATCGGTGGGGGCCTCGCGGGACTGAGGGCGGCGATCGAAGCCCGAAAGGCCGGCAAAGATGTCGCCATCCTCTCTAAAGTTCACCCCCTTCGTTCCCACTCCGTGGCGGCGCAGGGCGGGGTCAATGCCGCTTTCAACAATGTCCCTGCTCCTGTCCAGGACTCCTGTGAGAATCATGCCTTCGATACAATTAAAGGGAGTGACTATCTCGCCGACCAGGATGCCGTGGAGATCATGTGCAGGGAAGGCCTGGACCGGGTCGTTGAAATGGAGCGCTGGGGCACCCTGTTCTCCCGGACAGAGGATGGAAAGATTGCTCAGAGGCCCTTTGGCGGCGCCGGTTTTCCACGGACTTGCTATGCCGCCGATCGCACCGGTCATAATCTCCTTCATGTCCTTTATGAACAGGTCACGGGCCTTCGAATCCCTGTTTATGAAGAATGGCATGCCCTCAGTCTCGTGGTGGGCGAAGGCCGGTGCATCGGGATCCTTGCCTTCCCCCTCTTTGAAGGGAAGATTGTTCCCATTCGTGCAGAGGCGACCATTCTGGCGACAGGAGGATATGGCCGAATCTACCTCAGGTCAACCAATGCGATCATTAATGCGGGAAGGGGCTGTTACCTGGCTTACCAGGCTGGGGTACCGCTCGAAGACATGGAATTTGTCCAATTCCATCCCACCAGTCTCTATGGAACCAACATTCTGATTACGGAGGGAGCAAGGGGAGAAGGAGGATATCTGGTCAATGTAAAAGGCGAACGTTATATGGAACGCTATGCGCCTCATTTGATGGAGCTGGGCCCGAGAGACATCGTTGCGAGGGCGACCCAGCGGGAAATTGACGAAGGCCGGGGTTTCCAGGGCCAATATGTCCATCTCGATCTCAGGCACCTGGGAAAAGAAAAAATAATGGATCGTCTTCCCGGAATTCGCCAGATCGCCATCGATTTCGCAGGAATCGATCCTGTCCTTGATCCGATTCCGATCCAGCCTGCGCAGCATTACTCCATGGGTGGCATCCCAACCGGTGTGGACGGGGAAACCCCTCTCCCGGGCCTTTATGCGGCCGGCGAGTGCGCCTGCGTCAGTGTCCACGGGGCCAATCGTCTGGGAGGGAATTCTCTTCTCGAAACCCTGGTCTTTGGAAAGAGGGCCGGGAAGAAGGCCGCTTCAATTGTAAGAGGAAGAAAAGAAGCACTCCCTCCATCGGCCTTTCACAAACAGGCCGAAGCAATCCGGGCGGGTCTTCGCGAACTCTCTTCCCGGAGCGGTGAGGAATCCGGTTTTCGCCTGAGAGACGAGCTGAAAACCTTGATGACCCATCGGGTCGGGATTTTCCGGCGAAAGTCCGACCTTCTCTCGGCAAAAGAAAAGATCAGGGAATTGAAGGAAAGGTTCGGAAGGACCGCTATCAAGCAGAACCGTCTCGCCTTCAATCATGAGTGGCTCCTGCATCTCGAACTGGAAGGAATGCTTCATGTGGCAGAGGTCATTACGGAGGGAGCGCTGACCCGGGAAGAGAGCCGAGGCTCCCATTTTCGAACCGATTATCCGGAAAGGGATGATGAACGCTGGCTTCTTCACACCCTTGCCTACAAGACACCGGAGGGAACCAGGCTCGAATACAAAAACGTGACTATCACGAACTCTCCCCCAAAAGCAAGAATCTATTAGGGGAAAAAACCACAAAGGCTTAGGCCAGGAGAAATGGGGACATCCGTCTTAACATTGAAAATTAAACGCTATCATCCCGGGAAAGAACCGCTCCGCTGGACCGAAACCTTCAAGGTGGAAACGACACAGGGCATGAATCTCCTGGAGGGACTGCTCCGGATTCAGGAGGAACAGGACCCGACGTTGTGCTTCCGCTACTCTTGCCGGGGGGCAGTGTGCGGCTCCTGCGGGATGGAGGTCAATGGCACACCGCTGCTCGCCTGTCGGACACCGGTGGAACGGTTGTTGAAAGAACCGATCCGGATTTCGCCCTTGCCCTTCTTTCCGGTGATCAGGGATCTCGTCGTCGACATGTCTCCCTTTTTTGAGAATTATCAAAAGATTGAGCCCTACCTTCACGAAAAGCCTGCCATACCCGATCGTGAACATATCATGACCGAGGATGTGCGGAAAGCGATCGATCCCTATATTCAGTGCATTCTCTGTGGAATCTGTTTCGGAGTTTGCCCTGCCTTCAGGAGAGAGGCCTCGTTTTTAGGGCCTGCCATCCTGGCCAAGGCCTTCCGCTTTCTGCTCGATCCAAGAGACAGGAGGGGCAAGGATATCCTTCAATCCGTCGATCATCATCGGGGAGTTTGGGGCTGCAACACCGTCTTCCGGTGCGTCAAAGCCTGCCCGAAAGAGGTCCCTCCCACCCACGCCATCGTCAGGATGAGAGGGAAGATTCTGAAAGGACATTGCGCCCGTCTTTTCTCTCGTTTTTCATTTTTACTCCGTATTTTATCTTAGGAGGCTGACCTATGGAGATTTCTCAAAATCGACGGACCTCAGGAAACCGCCTGGCGCTCACGAGGATCATCTTGCCTTCCTTCTTCATCCTCTCATCAATTCTTCTCTTCTCCTCCTTCTCGGCGGCTCAAACCGACCAATCAGAAAAATATCACACCTTTTTCATCTATTTTGAAAATGATATTTTCGGCGGAACGGATAGGCATTACACGAATGCCTTCCGTCTCACCTGGCTTTCACCCGACCTGACGGAATACGATGAAGATACACGCCTCCCCCGCTGGGGGTTGCCTCTCATCCGAAACCTCCCGTTGATCAATCGTCCCGGCTACCAGCGCAATATCGGCCTCTCCATCGGGCAGAACATTTACACCCCCGAAGATATCTCGAAAAGGGGGCTGATCAAAGACGACCGCCCTTATGCGGGGTGGAGTTATTTTTCGCTCACCTTCCATGTCAAGAACACGGCGCGCCTGGACGTCTTCGAAGTGACGGCTGGAATCGTCGGGCCCTCCTCGCTGGCGGAGGATACGCAGAGAATCGTCCATCGATGGGTTCAGACTGATGACCCGAAAGGATGGGACCACCAGCTCAGGAATGAGCCGGGGCTCATGATCGGCTGGCAACGGAACTGGCGCCTGTTCAGAACGGGCGAAGAGAGCGGTTGGGGCTTCGATTTTATCCCCCATGTCGGCGGGGTGCTCGGCAACGTGGCGACTTTCGCCAACATCGGCGGGGAAATACGCGTCGGTTACAATCTCCCGTGCGATTTCGGCACCTCATTCATCCGCCTGGGGAGCGGCATCGAAGCGCCGGCAAACTCGTCGGATCCGAGGCTTCGCCGCCGGGAAAACTTTGGTTTCCATTTATTCGCCGACGTGGAAGGCCGGGCCGTGGCGCGAAATATTTTCCTGGACGGGAATACCTGGAGAGACAGCCACCGTGTCGATCGAAAACGGCTTGTCGCCGACATGGCGGCAGGTTTCGCAGTGGTCTACAAACGCCTGAAGCTCAGTTATGCCCATGTCTACCGTACCAAAGAATTTGACGGGCAAAAAAGAGGCCAGGCCTTCGGCTCCCTGACCCTCGCGATCAATTTTTGATCAGGGATCGATCGATCTTCTTCTCATGATTTTTTAAGACCGGTAGGAGGCGTTGATTTTGATGTATTCAAAGGAGAGGTCGGTTGTGAAGAGCAAATACGTTCCTTTTCCCTGGTGGAGGTCCACGGTTACTCTGAAGGATTTCTCTTTAAGAACTTTCCCTGCCTCCTCTTCGAACCGGCCTCCCATTCCCATACCGTCTTTGACAATGGGAAACTTGTTGAAATAAAGATCAACTCGGTTGGGAAGAATTCGGGCACCCGAATGACCCAGGGCACAGAGGATTCTTCCCCAGTTGGCATCCTCTCCGAAGAAAGCGGTCTTCACCAGAGGCGAGTGGGCAATCGCATAGGCGGCTTTTTTGGCATCCTCTCTATTCTTTGCTCCCATGATGAGAATTTCGACAAGTTTCGTAGCTCCTTCTCCGTCTTTAACCACACTCTTTGCGAGATTCTGACAGACGCGGGAAAGCATGGATTGAAAGGCTTCTCCATCGCGGTCCATATGGGTAAGTTGAGGATGCCCTGACGTCCCATTCGCAAAAAGCAGAACCGTATCATTGGTGCTGGTATCTCCGTCAACCGTTATGCTATTGTAAGAAACCTCTGCAGCCTTCGTTAGCATCTTCTGAAGAAGGGAGGCTTTGATATTGGCGTCGGTGACAAGGAAAGAAAGCATCGTTGCCATATTCGGCCGGATCATCCCTGCCCCCTTCACCATTCCACACAATTTGACTTTTTTCCCTTTCAGACGACAGGCGGCCATTGCAATCTTTGGAAAGGCATCTGTGGTCATGATGGCTTCCACAGCATTCATCCATCCATCCGGAGAAAGGGATTGAATCAGCTCCGGAACGCTGTCTTCGATTTTTCTCAATGGAAGGGGAACTCCGATGACCCCTGTGGAAGCAGGGAGGATCAGTTTTTCATCGATCCCTAACCCTCTGGCCACCCATGAACTAATTTTCCGTGCGTCCTTAAGACCCTGTTTTCCTGTGCAGGCATTGGCATTTCCGCTATTGATGATCACCGCTTGACCGACCCCTCTTTTGATCCGTTCCATCCCAACCCGAACCGGCGCCGCTTTAACCGCATTGGTGGTAAAGATCCCGGCGACCTGGGAAGGAACTTCGGAGTAGATTAACCCCAGATCCTTTCTCCCGTTCTTTTTAATCCCCGCCGAAATCCCCGCAAACAAAAACCCCGACACTCTGAAGTCGTGTAATTTCATCGCCCCCTCACCCTTGCCCTCTCCCGCCAGGGGAGAGGGAGGTTTTTAAATTCGCTAAGCATTGTTTTAACTTGAAACCTGGAACCCGTAACTTGAAATTCTCTTAGGCTCTTGCCTCATCCTTTTCGAGGCAGCACCGCTTATACTTCTTCCCGCTCCCGCAAGGGCACGGATCGTTTCGGCCGACCTTCTTTCCTTCACGCCGCACCGTCACGCCTTTTCCATCCTCCGTCTCTCCGCCCCCCTGAGTGGCAGGAGCCGTTGGCCCCCGGCTCATGACGAAGGATTGCTTTCGCTCCGCCTTGATCTCTTTCACTTCCTGTTCCCTGGCAACTTGGACGGCAAAGAGCTTCTCGACGGTATCCCGCTTGATCCTCTCTAACATCTCCATGAACATCTGGTAGGCCTCTTTCTGATATTCAATGCGGGGGTCTTTCTGGCCATATCCCCTTAACCCGATTCCCTCTTTGAGCTGATCGATCCCAAGGAGATGATCTTTCCAGTGGTGATCCACCGACTGGAGCATGATGACCTTCTCGAGATAGCGCAGGGTTGCCCCGCCGAACTCCTCCTCCTTCTTGTGATAGACCTCCTTGGCTTCCTCGATGATCATCTCCTTCAAGGCTTCCCGGTTCAGGCCATCCCTTTCCGCCGGAGGAGGGAACGCCCACCGAAAGGAGAATTGCTTGTAAACGGCATCCTGGAGCCCCTTCAGGTCCCAATCCTCCGGATGGGCCTTTTCATCGGCAAAGAGGTCCACAATCCCTTCGGCCTGCTCTTCGAGCATCTCCATGACGGATTCTTTCAAATCCTCTCCGGCCAGGACCTCCCTCCTCTGGGAGTAGATCACCTCTCTCTGCTTATTCATCACATTGTCGTATTCGAAGAGATGTTTTCGTATCTCAAAATTGTGCCCTTCCACCTTCTTCTGGGCATTTTCAATCGCTTTCGTCACAAGGGAATGCTCAATGGGCTGGTCCTCTTCGATGCCGAGCCTATCCATCATCTTTGAGATTCTCTCCGAACCGAAGATCCTCATCAGGTCGTCCTGAAGAGAGAGAAAAAACCTTGAGGAACCCGGGTCGCCCTGCCTTCCCGATCTTCCCCTCAATTGATTATCGATCCGCCTTGCCTCATGCCGTTCGGTCCCGAGGACATGGAGACCTCCTGGCCGGACAACGTTTTCCTTTTCTTTCCTGACCGTCTCCAGGGCCTTTCCGTAAACTTCGTCATAAGCTTTTTGCATCTCCCCGGGATCCTCTTTCTCTCCGGCCATGGTCCTGGCTAAAAACTTGGGATTCCCTCCGAGGAGAATATCCGTCCCCCTTCCCGCCATATTGGTCGAGATGGTGACCGCTCCTACCCTTCCCGCCTGGGCAATAATCTCCGCCTCCCTTTCATGGTGTTTCGCATTGAGGACATTATGCGGAATCCCACGTCTCTTGAGCAGCAGGCTCAATCTTTCAGACTTTTCAATGGAGATGGTCCCGACCAGCACAGGACGCCCCATCTGATGCAATTCTTCGATCTCCCGGACGACGGCGCGGAATTTTTCCTCTTCGGTTTTATAGATGACATCGGAGTAATTGGCACGGATCAGGGGCATATTGGTAGGCATGACCATCACATCCAGGTTATAGATCTTCCGGAATTCGGCTGCTTCGGTGTCCGCCGTGCCCGTCATGCCGGCCAGTTTCCGATACATCCTGAAATAGTTCTGAAAGGTGATGGTCGCCAGAGTCTGATTCTCATTCTCGATCCGAACATTCTCCTTGGCCTCGACCGCCTGGTGGAGGCCGTCGCTCCATCTCCTTCCGGGCATCAGCCTGCCGGTGAATTCATCGACAATGACGACCTGCCCCTCTTTCACCACGTAGTCCACATCCCTTTTAAAAAGGGTATGGGCCTTGAGCGCCTGATTGACATGATGGAGGGTTTCAATATGTCTCGGATCGTAGAGGTTCTCGATATGGAGGAGGCGCTCCACCTTGGCCACACCTTCTTCCAGCAGAAAGGCGGCGTGCGATTTTTCTTCGATCTGGTAGTCCTGCCCCTGTTTCAGGCTGGGGATGATCCGGTTGATCTTGTAATATTTATCGGTGGATTCCTCGGTAGGGCCGGAAATAATAAGGGGCGTTCTCGCTTCATCGACCAGGATGCTGTCCACCTCGTCCACGATGGCGTAGTTCAGGTCTCTCTGGACATAGTCCTGGATATCGAACTTCATATTGTCCCTGAGGTAGTCAAACCCGTACTCATTATTTGTCCCGTAGGTAATGTCGCAGCCATAGGCCTGCTTTCGCTCCCGGTCATTTAACTCATGCACAATCACCCCGACGGAGAGTCCCAGAAACTTGTAGATCGCCCCCATCCATTCACTGTCCCTTTTGGCGAGGTAGTCGTTCACGGTGACGATATGAACGCCCTCCCCTTTGAGGGCGTTCAGGTAGGCAGACAGGGTGGCAACCAGGGTCTTGCCCTCCCCCGTGGCCATTTCAGCGATCTTCCCCTGGTGAAGGACGATGCCTCCGATCAACTGGACATCGTAATGCCTTTCCCCAAGGGTCCTTTTTGCGGTTTCCCGGACAACGGCAAAAGTCTCGGGAAGGATCTCGTCCAGCGGTTCTCCCCTGTCGATCCTCTCTTTGAACGTCCCGGTTAACGCACGGAGCTGATCATCGCTCAGGGGTTGAACCTTCGATTCCAGATCATTGATCCGTTGAACCAGGGGACGAATCCTTTTCAATTCCCTCTCGTTCTTACTTCCCACTATTTTTTTAATGATCGATCCGAGCATAAGCAGAAATCCCTTCGAACCCTCCCTTAACCTCGCTTGGCTAACCGTTCGTTGCCGGACCTCAGGATTCAATTTTCCCGTTTCCGTTGAAAAATTATATAACGGATGGGAACAGGTTTCAACAAACCAATAAAAAGCCCGATAAAGGAATCCTTTACCGGGCTTTTCCCCCATGATCGTTTTTGTTAATTCAAGATATATCTCATCGGGTTGACCGGAATGCCGTTCAGCCTTACTTCGTAATGGAGGTGAGGGCCTGTCGTCTTTCCGGTTGTCCCGACTTCGGCGATCTTATCCCCCCGCTTTACCTTCTGCCCCACCTTCACCAGCGCCTTATTCAGATGGCTATACCGGGTGGTCATCCCAAACCCATGGGAAATAACCAGAAACCTGCCGTGGACCCAATCGTTCCCGATATCCGAGACAAAACCGTTCCCGGGGGCGACAATCACCGTGCCCACCCGATTGGAGACATCGATCCCCTCGTGCATCTGGGTCAGCCCCGTAAAGGGGTCGGTGCGAAACCCGAAATCGGATGTGACCCAGCCCTGGACCGGCCAGATTGAGGGAGTATGGACCAACATCTCCCGCTTCGCTTGAAGAACTTTTTCAAGCTCAAGAAGGCTGACCTCTTGCGACTGCGCGTCCGATTGGAGACGCTCCACGTCGACTTTCATCTGGTGGACCAGTCCCTTCTCATCCTTCGAATCTTTCAATTTCTCGCGTAAATCCGAGGGGGAAGGCCCCCCCATAGCCATGAAAGGAGATGATTCCTGACCCCTTTCCAGATTGGCAAGAATCCGGACCCTTCTGTCAAACTCTTTCAATTTGGACAGCTTCTTCTCCAGGTCCTCAATTTTGGAGGAAAAGAAATGGATCTGCGATCTCTGGACCTCGGTTTGTTCACGTAACCGGGCAACTTCGAAGGCCTTTTTCTTCACCTGGATATAGTCACAGAAGAAAAAGGTGATGGAGAGAAGAACAAAGGCGGAAAGATAGAGAGCGATCTTAATGCTCTTCTTTCTTATCCTCATGTGCCGGGTTTTGGAGGTTTTATGCCCAAAAATGAGGATAGTAATATTTTCTTTATCCGACACTGGCCGTACCGTCTAAATAGGTAAATCTGGTCTTCCCTTTTTTGCCCGTTCTAAATACCAGATTTCGTCGGGTCCTGTCAAGTCTTTTTTTAACTTTTTGCCTTCGGCCCCGGGATGTCCGGTAACCCCCGTTAGAAATTCCAGAAGGGTATTATTTTAAACAGCGTAAATCAAATTTTCTCTTTAATTCCCGCTAACTTCCAGGTTATCGATTAGAAGGCTTGGAGAACCGATATGCCCAAAAAATCGGAGATCATCCCCGACATCAGACACCTTCTGAAAGAGCTGGTAAAGGTTGCCGGCGATAGCGATCGACTTGACCGGATGGGCCTTTTCTCCCTCCTCAACCCATTGCCCTGAACAACCAAGGGAGAAGTCGCCCGAGACAGGATCGACGGTATGGAGCCCCATGACCTCCTCAATCAGAACCCCCTGCCGGAGATTTTTCATCAAGGAGGTGAACGAAGACCTTCCGGGCTCGATAAAGAAGTTTGAAGTCCCCAGGCCGGGAGGCGATTTGACGCTATGCCGCCTGCTATTGCCCGTTGACCCGGCCCCCGGCAACCCTGTCCGGAGGTTTTCCCGGTTGGCCCAGAACCTGTCATACAGGTACCCTCTCAGTTCCCCCTTGACAACGACGGGCGTCCGTTGACTCGGCGTCCCTTCCCCATCGACGGGAGAAGCCGCGGACCCCTCTGCAATAAGACCATCATCCAGAATGGACAGAAGCGGAGAGAAAAAAATCCGGCCAATTTTTTCTTTCAGGAGAGATTTCCCTTTTTGCACCTGTTCCGACAGAAAAGAATGGGCCAGCAATGATAAAAATTCGGAGGCAATATGGTTCTCCAAGAGAACTGGATAAGCTGCGGAGGAGATTCTCTTCCCGCCAAGCTTCTCCAGCGCCTTTCTTCCGGCTTCCCTGCCCACCTTTTGAACATCGATGGGATCGATAAAATGGTTGAAGTCGAAATCCCATCCGACTTCCGAATCTCCCGATTCCTCGGCGACTGCCATCACGCTCACGGAGGCAAAGGTCACATGATAAGCGATCAGGAGTCCGTTTGAGTTGATCAGTCTCTCTCTTGAGATCACCTCCTGATATGACGCCTTTCTGACTTTCTTAATTCTCCCCGGGTCAAGCGACCGGGCTGCCTCTTCCAGCGCCCTTGCATACCCAATCTTCCTCTCCTCCGGGATCCTCGCGAGGGTTTCATCGAAAATAGGCAGGGAAGGAGGGGGCCCCTTCAAGGCGGGAGCAAAATCAAAACAGGGGTCCGGAGAAGTAACTTCCGCGCTTGTAATCGCATCTCTCACCATCCGCTCCAGGCCCTCTTCTATCTTCCCCGGAAAGAACCCGGCAGGTGAGGTGGTATAAGAAAAACCCGTTCTCCCCCGATTCAGAATGCGGAGGGCCATTCCCCACGGCCTGGAAGCCTGTAGGGTATCCACTTTACCCTCCTTCGCCTCTACCTCAAAATGGGAAGCCTCCTCAAGAAAGATTTCATAACCTTCCAGGGATTTGCTCCGGAGGATTCTCAATGTCTGATCGATGATTTCGTCAGAATTTTTCATATTGCACCGCGGCCCACATTGGAATCACCAGCGGATCAAACTGCTGGCCCAGGTGAGGCCTCCTCCGAAACCGGTGAGGAGGATATGGTCTCCGCTATGGATCGATCCGTTCCGAACCCCCTCATCAAGGGCGATGGGAATTGTGGCCGAAGAGATGTTCCCATACTTTTCAATGGTGAGATAAACCTTTTCAAACGGGATGGAAAGCCGTTTGGCCATTTGTTGAAGGATACGGATATTGGCCTGGTGCGGGATGATCCATCTTGCATCAGAGACCTTGATCCCGTTGAAGGAGGCGGCCTCCTCAGCAGCCTCTGCAAACCGCCTCACCGCCACTCGAACCGATTCATTGGCCTTGATCATTTTCAATGTATGAAGTTTCTTGTCCACGCTTTCATGGGAGATGGGGGTCGTCTTCGATCCGCCCCCCGGCATGAGCAGGTTTTCCCCGTTGGCCCCGTCCGAATGAATATGAATGGACAGGATCTCGCCCGTTTCCCTTTTCCGGCCGGGTGAAAGCGGGTCCCCTGCTGAAGGATCAAACGCTCTCAGCACCACGGCGCCCGCCCCATCCCCCCAGAGAATGCAATTTTCCCGGTCTGTCCAATCCTGGCAACGGCTCATCACCTCTGAGGCGACGACCAGTGCATTCTTGAATGTTCCTGTTTTCAGGTACTGTCCTGCAACCGAGAGGGCGAAGATAAACCCGCAACAGGCCGCTGTCACATCAAAGGAGACCGCTCTCTGGGCGCCCAGTTTCGCCTCCAACCAGTTGGCCCCCGATGGGCAGCAAGTGTCAGGCGTAATGGTGGCCAGGATGATGAGGTCTAACTCCTTGGCGGATATCCCCGCCATTTCCATGGCCCGCAAGGAAGCTCCTCTTGCGAGGTCTGAGGTATTGACGTCAGGGGCTGCAATTCTCCGTTCCCTGACCCCGGTCCTCTGGTAAATCCACTGGTCGCTTGTATCCAGGGCTTTCTCAAGATCAAAGTTAGTCAGAATTCTCTCCGGAAGATAGGACCCGGTGCCTGCGATTCCGATTCTCCTTCGATCCATCAATCCGTTCCTCCCCGGTCACCTCCTGTAGATTCTCGGCACCCTTCTCCCGATCAGGCACAGCACTTCATAAGGGATCGACCCGATCTTGGCTGCAACCTCTTCGGCGGTGATCCGTTCCTTCCCCTGTCTCCCTATCAATATAACTTCATCCCCATTTGAAACGCCAGGGATCTCGGTGACATCCACCATGATGAGATCCATACAGACCTTTCCCGTTACAGGGGCTCTCCTCCCTCCGATGAGCACCTCCCCCCGGTTGGAGAGGCGGGTGTTATACCCATCCGCATACCCGATGGGGAGGGTGGCGATGAGGCTTTCCCTGCGGGTCATAAATGTGCCCCCGTAGCCAATCCTTTCTCCCTCGGGGACACGTTTGAGAAAGTGAATGCGCGTCTTGAGGGTGAGCACGGGTTTGAGTGAAATCATCCTTTGAAAAGCGGCGGAGGGATAGGCTCCATAAAGCATGATCCCCGGCCGAACCAGGTTTCCCGAGTAGGAAGGGAAGGCGGTAAGCGTGGCGCTGCTCGCCATATGAAGATACCGCCCCGATATTCCCATCGCTCCGGCCTGGTCCAGGGCCTCTTGATATCGCCTCCATTGGGATGCAGTGTAATCCTCTTCTCCGTCCGTCATCGAGAAGTGAGAGAGTAAGCCTTCAATCTCGACATCTGGATACTTCTTTAAATCTTTTAAAAAGGCGGGAAATAATTCAAAAGGCACGCCCAGCCTTCCCATTCCCGTATCCACCTTGATATGAGCCGTTGCCTTTTTTCTTCTCTTCCTCGCCGCTTTTGACAAATGTTTCAACGATTCGATGTCGAAAACGACGGGGGTAAGGCCATATCGAATCACTTCATCTGCATCGTCTTGGAAAATGCCTCCGAAAATGAGAATGGGGGTTTTCACTCCCCCCTTTCTTAATGCCACCCCTTCCTCCGGAATGGCCACCCCTAAATAATCCACACCCATCTCCTCTAACTTCAGGGAGACGGGCAGGGCTCCGTGACCATAGGCGTCCGCCTTCACCACGGCCAGGATGCCTGTCCCTTTGGGGACTCTCCTTCGGATCTGCCGGTAATTGAAGGCAAGAGCCCTGAGATCGATCTCGGCAACGGTCGGCCTGCCCGGTACAACAGAGATGTGCATCGTCTTGGCCTTATTTAAAATATTCCATTATTCCAGCTCTTTCAACACGGCCACTTCGTCGCAGTCAGGGAACTTGACACATTTGAGGCAATCCGTCCAGATCTTGTGGGGAAGAACGCTCTTATCCACGACTTTGAACTTTAACCTCTCAAAAAAATCAGGCCGGTAGGTGAGGGCAAAGACTCTCTTCATCCCCAGGGCCTTTGCCTCTTTCAAACAGGCCTTTACCAGCTTTACGCCGATCCCTTTCTTTCGGGCCTCCTCCCAAACGGCCAGAGAGCGTATCTCTCCCAGGTCTTCCCAGCAGACATGGAGGGCGCAGATGCCAACGATTTTCCGGCTCTCAAGGAATACGTAAAAGTCCCGCAGATGATCATACAGTTCCACCAGGGAACGGGGGAGGATCTCTCCCCGGGCCGAATACTGCTTGAGCAACCGCTGAATCTCCTTCACATCCGCCAGTTTGGCTTTACGGATCATCCTCTTCTCCCCCTCCCGGCACCTTCTCGGGAAAAATCACCTTGGAAAGCTTTCGACTTTCTAAGGAGATAAACCGCAATGACATGACACTTGGGGGCTCTATTGAAGTTTAAATTTGATCGGGATGGTTCCCCACTGTTCCACCTGGGCCTGGTCCCCGGGAAGGGGAGCAAACCGCCACTGTCTCAGGTACTGGGTGGCAACCCGCTCCAGTTCGGCATCCCCCTTGATCGCGGGGATAACCCGGTTCACCATCCCGTTGGGTAATACCCAGAGTGTCATTTCAATCTCCACTTCCACCTTCACCTTGACCTTGGGCAGGGGAGGCCTTTCGAGAATGTTGCGCGCCGCGAGGGGACCTTTGATCCCCAACCGGAGGTTCTCTTCCAGGGCTTTTTCCTGCGCGGGTTTCTCTTTTGCAAGGAGCAACTTCTCGACGACCTTCTCGGCGCCTCTGTCGCGCAGGGGGGGTATTTTCGAACCTTCTTTGATCGACGGCACAGGAGGTTCCGGAAGCAATTGATCCTCCTTCTTTCTCAAATATCCCCTGTATTCCCGCTCCAGATCCTTAAATTCCGGAGAATCCCTGAGCGCCTTTAGCCTGGCCTCATCGGTGGTCCCTTCGATCTTTTTCGGCCTGGGATATTCAGGGGCCAGAGATCTCCAGTCCTGCTGTGCGCCGGCCTCCTCCATCTTTTTCAAAATCACTTCCTCCCGGATTCTCTTCTCTTCCGGCGGAACCTCCTCACTCTTCTCCAATCCGAGCATCTTTCCGGCTTCTTCCGTGAGGACTTGCAACCCCCTTTTGAGATGGGTTTGCAGGGCCGGAATGGAATACAACCCCCATAGAAAAAATCCCGCGGCAACGATCGGGAGGACGATCAGAAAGAGAAGCCGTTTCCCTCCGGCTCGCTTCTTCTCTCTTTTCATCTGGGAACGGCCCCTTCCTGAATCTGTTGGAGCATTCTTCTGGCCACCTGGCGTCTCTCCTCCCGGGTCGTCTTCTCAAGAAGTCTCTGATACACCTGTCTCGCCTCGGGAAATCTCTTCTCCTCCATATAGAGCCCTCCCAGCTTAAGGAGGGCCTCGTCCGTCAACTCCGTGAGATGGGGGAAAAGGTAGAGGACCTTTGAAAATTGCAGGATGGCCGATTCCCTGCTGTCCGTCTCCGCATAGGCCTCGCCCAGCTTGAACTGGGCCTGGCTGGCGATCCTTTCTTCGGGGGATCGCAAGGCGGTCGAGAAAGAGGAAACGGCCTCCTGGTATCTTTTGTGGGTCAGGTAGAAAAGTCCCAACCTCAAATGGGCTTCGAACCGGGTCTCGTCCTGAGAAAACTTTTCGACATACTCTTTTAAAATCTTCTCCGCCTCGTTGGGCTTTCCCATGTTCCGGTAGGCCTCCTCCATCCCTAAGTAGCTCCTCTTTGCCGGAGGCGCCTGGGGATGATTCCTCAGCACCCATTCGAATCGTTCCAGCGCCTTAGGATAAGCCTTGAGAAGAAGGTGAAGTTCCCCCGCCGCCAGGTAGGCCTCTGCCAGGAGGTGGCTCTTCGGGTGAGCTCTGATAAATTTTTCCATCTCCTCGGACGCTTCCCCCCATCGTTTTTCCGATTTCAAAATCAGGGCGATTCGAAACTGGCCTTCCTCCCCCCATTCGCTCTGAGGGTAGAGTCGCACGACTTCCTGATAAGTCCTGAAGGCCCGCTCTGCCATCCGGGATTGCTGGTAATATTCTCCCAATTGCATCAGCGCCTGCCCCCCCAGGGGATGCCGGGGATACCGTTTCAGAAAAGCCTCCACCCGGCTGATGAAGGATTCATACCTCTTTTCCTGAAAAAGGGAAAGGAGGATCCCGTAATCAGCCTCGGGAGCCTCCTTCGATTTACCATGCTCTTTGACCAGCTGTTGATAGGCCTGGATCGCACTCCCGTACTGCTTGAGATTATAATAGGCATCGCCGATCTTCAGCAGCGAGGAGGAGATAAGAGGGTTTTCGGGAGACTGATGGATGAGCCGTTGAAATTCCTCGATGGCCCTGTGGAAATCTTTTTTGCGGAAGTGGGCCCATCCCGTCCAGTATTGGGCTTCATCGCGATTTGGACTCGATGGGTATAACTGCCTCAATACCTGGAAATGGCCCAATGCCTCATCGAACCGCTCCTCCCTGTAGGCGATCCATCCCAGGAGATAGTGCCCTCTCTCCTTCCCCTCCTCTTCGCGCGAGTGAACGAGATTCGTCAAATGGATTTTTGCCTGGTCATAATTGTTCTGGTTTAAAAAACACTGGCCGATCAGAAGGGAAACCGGCGGGGAGGATCGATGTTGAGGAAATTCCGTCACGACTTTCAAAAAGTATTGATTGGCTTCCTTCCACTCTCCGCGCTCAAAGTGGAACCATCCCAGGCTGGTCAATCCCCTGGGATAGAGGGCAGGGTCCCCTTTCAATTGATCCACATAGTTGACCCCGTTCCGGTAATCCTTTTTAAGCAGGTGGCTCTCCGCCAGCCAGTATAAAATTTCATTTTTCTCCGGATGATCCGGAAATTCCCTGAGGAGTCTTTCCCAGTATCCGATGGCCTCATCGTATTGCTTCAAGAAAAAATGGGCGTACCCCAGTTGCGAATAGACGCGGTTTTCAAAGTGAGCGCTCCTCTTGGCCCACAGGACGCGCCGGTAAGCGTCGATGGCGGCGGCATGATCCTTCTGATTAAAGAGCGACTCCCCCAACATGAAGTGAACCCATTCCTGCAGGTCGTTCTCAGGATAGGTCATGAGGAACTGCCGGAAGATGGAGGCGGCAAGGGAATACTCTTTTTTTCTGAAATGGTGTCGCCCGATATCAAAGAGGCTCTGCTCGGCCCAGGGGGGAGAGAGGAATTGGGAGAGAAACCTCTGATAAAACTGAACTGCCTTCTCAACCTCGTTGTCCCCCAAGTAGGTCTTCATCAACCCCCAGAAGATGGGGTCTGACAGCTTGGTGGCGGGAAAGTTTAAGAGGATTTCCTCGAAGGTCTTCCTCCCCTCGGCATAATGTCCGGAGGAGACCTGGCTCCAGGCCAGGGCATAACGAGCGCTTTCCTCCAGGGGATGGCGGGAAAACTGCCTTAAAAAGTTCCGGAAAAGACGGACGGCCTCCTCATATCTCTCAAGTCTGAAATAATTGACGCCCACCAGATATTCGGCCTCGGGCCTCCATATGCCCTCGGGATGTCTCTGCAAATGAGTTTCGAGATCCTTGAGCGACTCCTCGTATCGCTCCAGACGGTAGAGAGAATATCCCGACCAGAAGAGTGAGGACTGAGCAATGGAGAGAGAGGGATTCTTGCCATAGGCCAAACGGAAGAACCGGCTTCCCTCCTCATGGGCCCCCTTCATGAGCTGAATCCATCCGCAGGAGTAGAGGGCATAAGGGCTGAATTCATGGTCGGGATATTCCTCGACCACCTTTCTAAAATAGAAAAAAGCCTCATCCGCCTTGCCCTGTTGAAATTTTGTCTCTCCCATCCAGTAGATCGCGGGTCCTCTCCATAAACTTTCGGGATTGTCCCGGACCAACCGTCGGAGGAGTTGAATGGCGTCCTCATATTCTCCCCGGAGATAGTGGTATCTTCCTCTTTCGTAAAGTCCTCTGTCTCCGCTGGCCATGCCCCGGGTGAGCCGGCTCGTATAAGCGCAGCCGGGCTGAGTGGTGAAAGGGCTCATCTTTTTCATCGGCCCGATCTCATCTCCTTTCAGATCGAAGGCCCCCTCGGAGGGTTCTTCTTTGATCCCCTGGGCCGAAATGACGGGAAACGGAACTTCCCTCTCCTCCGTCCATTTCGTCTCCTCTTTGCCCAGAAATATAATTTCAGGCGTTCGACTCCGACCCCGGCCCTGATCCTGGCCCTCGATGGCGGAGAAGGAGAGGGTGATGGAGAGGAGGAGAAAGAGGCTGAGAAGCTTGGCCACGATAGGAAACATGGTAAACCCTAATGAATGCCCGGAAGGCCCCCTCGAACCATTAAAATATTCCAGGCGTTTCGGTTACGGTTACGTTCAAAGAACTAAGAGACGATAAACGTAACCTTTTATTAACGATACGGGCATCGTTAACGTTGGACGAAGCCTATTTTCTAATAACCTATCAGATCGATTGAAGGACTGTCAACCCTTAAGAGCCATAAGTGCCAGACCCACCTCTTATATTCTATAATTGTAATCTGGATTTGGCACGGATTATGCTTATCATAATTGAGAGAAATCGGTTATTAAAATTCAAAATGAGTTTTACTTATGATATCAAATTTTTTTGAATTAGGCCACCCATACAAAATTTCATAAATCGTCATCTTGCCACTTCCAGTTTTAAAGATTGTTTTACTCCCTGTTCTGAATAGTTAATCCAACTTCACCTGTTTCAGATTCGGGAAAAATTCATCGGAGGTCTAAAATTCCTAATTTGGTCCTTTATAGTATGGGGAGGCTTCGAATCACACCACATGACCGGTCAGAAAGATGGTTCGATCATTCTCACGGAGATGGAATGGAAGGTCATCGAGGATTCCGTTTTAAGGAGGCTTAAGGAAAGATATCCTGGAGCCAAAGGGGGAAGAATCCTCTCAACGATGGAAGGGTTTATGGGACATGTCCATGAAGGAAAAGTAAAAATTGTCTACACCCCCGGTCTTTACAAGAAAGGAGAAGACGGAGAGGAAGTATACTATTAGCTCTTAAGGTTTCCCGGCACACACCAAAGCCTTAAACATCTCACCATAGGACCCCCACCGACACCCATCGACGGTTCTGAAGAAAGGAGCCGTCGATGTCCCCCCGATTCGATTGCGACCCCATAGAAAATGCAATTCAAATTCAGTTGGGAGGAGTTTTCTCTCAAAACCCGCTCAACCCGGAACTGCTGATCACTTCTGCCATTGATAAAAAATATTACCCCAGGCCTCATTTAACAAAAAGGCTCATCCTATTAGCGCTACAGGGTTATACCCAAGCGGAGATGGGCGTTCTTTTGGGGATCTCCCAGCGACATGTGGGGAGATTGATGTCTAAAATTCCTTTTTCAGACCCTTTATTAGTGGGAGGGGTGGAAAAAGTGGACAGGATCCAAAAGATCGAAACCGAGCTGAGAAGGTATCAGATTCATAAGAGGAAGATGAAACATCCTCTACCGGATCCTCATCCCGACCCGAGGGGTTGGAGGCGGATCAGTGAGGGGGGATATGTGAGACGAAAACTTCCGACGTGTGACAGACAGTTCGAGGAGGAGTTTTAAGACGTGGATTAATCGGAGAAAGGAGGTGATGGCAGAAGGAGAACCTTGAAAGGGTGATGAAAACCATTTGAGTTAACCCCTGGTCTGCAGCCAGGGCCCCAAAGTCATAGAAAAAGCCTATCCGTAGCTACGGCGGATAGGCTTTTTCTTTTTTGGGAGAAAGGAGGCCATGAGGTGAGGATAAGAAGAAGGAAAGAGAAGTTCAGGCATAGGTAAGTCAAATGATTCCACAGTCCTACAAATATAAAAAAGGAGGATATGGTTATGAAGATAAAAAAAACATGGTTCTCTGTGTTGACGGCAATTGGAATGTCAATTCCATTAGTCCTTTTCGCCTACTCCATTGAGTGGTTTAACTTAGAATCAATACAGCAAGGATTAACAGGATATGCATTTGGTACTTACGACAATTACAGATACATACATATGCCCCCTTGTTATACCAACCTAACTACCGGAAAGATCCACGGGAAGGTAGCCCGCTTCGACACGAATTACACTCTCAACGATCCTAACGGCTGGCAAACCTTCGATTTAACCCAGAATGGTCATCCTGATTCTAAAGGGTTCCATGGATCAGTGAAAGCTGGGCTTTATATGTATTTTGCTCCGCTTTTTAAAAGCCTCAACCCTTATGTTCTAAATGGCACAATAACGAGGTATAAGTTAAATCGACCGTTCAACCAGGGAACTTCATGGGAGCACTACGACATTTCGACTCATTCAGGAATTGTGGCAGCAGGTCTTTCGGATAAGGCCAAGGGCTTCGTCGGGTGCGTTTTTGATAGTGTTTGGGTATATTTTGTACCGTATGGAGGAGGCGATAGTGGTCTGGTTGTAAGGTTTAATGCATTATCCGATTTGCCTTTATATGATGAAAGCGCCTGGGAGTGGTTTAATTTAACAACCAAAGATCCCTCATTAAAGGGATTCCATTTAGGTGGGATGAATGGACGGTTGTATCTCGCACAGCATTCTGATATGTATGGCCAAACACATGGGAAAATAGTCAGATATACTCCAGGCTTGGTATTTAATCCTGAAACCTGCGTCATTTTTAAGAATATGATCGAAAAAGCACCCTTTGTGAATAAAAAAAATCAATTTAAGGTTATAATCTTAACCTACCTTTTTGTTAGGTTAAGATTATGGTGAAAAAGGCACTTTAAATTTTTACAAATTGCATAATTTACCCTT
>JAGVBT010000049.1 GCA_020059605.1 Deltaproteobacteria bacterium | reverse complement strand
TTCTGGTCTTTTTGTCATCCCGAACTTGTTTCGGGATCTCGGTTTTGGATTTATAATTTGGGTTTTAAAGCCCCGCCCTGTGGGCGGGGTTCTTTACTTGAATGGATGGCCTTGAGATGGACAGGATGAGGAGAATGAGGAGTTTTATTGACTGGACCAGAGCTTAAAGATCTGGCCCAACATCTCCTTCTTTTTCTTGAGCATTTCCTGTTTTGATCGGCATCTCACCTGCCCTGCCGCCGCTCCGGGGTGGCCGTCTCCGATGTTGAGGTCCCGCATGATCTCACCGATATTCTTCTTTTTGTTCTGCCTGTTTCCGACGATAGAGAGAGACATGGAGAAACCGACATGGTTGCTCTTGATCCCCCGCTCAACCAGGTTATAGACTTCCAATACGCCTAATGCCTCGGGATAAGTCAGGAGAGCCAAATTCTTGATAAGGTGCGGTCTCCGCTGATAGGAAGTGAGATCGATGACGACCACCTCCCTCTTCTCGTCCTGTTCGATGAAATAGGAGGAATCCCGTATGACTTTCAGCATCCGCCCTTCTTCCTCCTGGTATTGTTTCAGCCTTCTCTGAACAAAATCGAGGCGGGAGATCTCTTCCAGGGGGCGGTCCCTCAGTTCACGGACCAGGTTTCTCATATGGGAGGCCTGATCCTCCGGAGATGAAAAGCGGGCCTTCAGGGTCAGGTCGACGATCTTCCCCGGGGTTTCCATGCGCCACTGCTCGATTGAAGAGTAGGTGAACCCGTCAATGACATCGGCTTCGTCAACGGCCTGCGCCAGGTAAGAAGGAAACTCCATTCTTCCGGAGAAATATTCGAAGACAACCCGGCTGCAGCTCAGCTTCAGGTCGAATCGCCCGGGGATCGACCCGAAATCGATCTTCCGATATTGCAGCTCCTGCAGGTTTCCCTCGTGGTGGTCGAACCAGAGCCCGCACTGCAGAGGATAAGGCAGGTCGCAAACCACGTCCTTTTCCGTGATGGTGATCTGGGACCGCAGGATCGTCAGGGGTCCGGCAAACAGGACCTTTCCCACGCCCAATGCCCGGGCGCAGAGAGCGGCGCTTACGATCCCGTCAAAATCGTTGTGGGTGACAATCTTTTCAAAACCGGCCAAAGAATCCAGGCAGATGGACTGTTTCATTCCAAAACTTTAACAGAGTTGAGGGGACCGGGTCAATGGGGCCGGGTATTGACAAAGAGAGATTTCTCTCTTAAAATGAAATTGATTTTCAATTTCAAAAAGGAGGAGGTATGGAATCTTCTCGCTTTAAGACGAGGATGTCCGAAGAGGGCCTCAAGTCCACACGGCAGCGGGCGGAGATTCTCGAGATATTCCTTAACTCCGCCGGGCATCAAAACCTCGGCCAGATCTACGCCCGAGTGGCCAAGACGGACCCAAAGATCGGGTACACCACGGTTTACCGAACCCTCAAACTGCTCACCCGGCTGGGCTTCGCCGCCCAGCGGAAATTTGCAGACGGAGAGACCCGGTATGAGCCCATTCCTGAGGGCGCCCACCACGACCATCTCATCTGTCTCAGGTGCGGGAAGATCATCGAATTTGAAGACGATCACCTCGAATCCCTCCAGAACCGGATTGCAAGGCGGCACGGGTTTGACATCTTCCACCACCGGATGGAACTCTACGGGTATTGCAGGCAGTGCGCCCGTAAAAAAAGCAGCATCAGGAGAAAGGGATAATGGAATCCTGTAGACGAGAGGCCGTACCGATAGACGATCACGGGGAAAGAGTCATCCTGCTCGGCAATCCCAATGTGGGGAAATCGGTCATCTTCAACTATCTCACGGGCAAATATGTCACCGTCTCCAACTACCCCGGGACAACGGTCGAAGTGGCCACCGGCGCCATGTCCGCCAATGGGAAAAGGTTCCAGGTTGTTGATACTCCGGGGATCAACTCCCTCATCCCAACATCGGAAGATGAGAAGGTCACCCGGGATATCCTGCTCCACGGCCCGCCAGCCCATCTCGTCCAGGTCATCGATACCAAGAACCTTCGAAGGGGACTCCTCATCTCCCTCCAGCTTTTGGAGATGGGAATTCCCTTCCAGGTCGTCCTCAACATGTGGGATGAAGCAAAAAGCAGGGGAATTGAGATTAACCTCAGGGAACTCTCCGAGCATCTGGGAATGCCGGTCCTCAGGGCAGTGGCCACCCGTCGGAAGGGCCTGGAAAAGATCAAGGATAACCTGCAGCCCTGCTCTCCCTCCTTTCCCGCTATCACCTATCCCGAAGCGATTGAAGAGGGTGTTTCCCGCATCGCCTCCTCTTTGCCCACCGCCCCCATGTCCAGACGTTCCCTGGCGCTGATGATTCTATCCGGGGACGAAAGCCTCTCCCGGTGGCTCCACCGAAACCTGCCGGAGGAGGAAATCTCCCGGATCGAAAAAATTCGGTTCGAGGTCCAGGCCCGCTTCCGGGATCCCATCGGATACCAGGTCAACCAGGTCCGCCTCCGAAAGGTGGACGAGATCCTGTCCCGTGTAAAGACGTCCCGGGAGAGAACTCCCAGGACATTCACCGCCTCCCTCGGGAGCCTGATGATCCATCCCTTCTGGGGCATTCCCATCCTTCTTTTCATTCTCTTTCTGACCTACGAGTTTGTCGGGGTCTTCGGCGCCCAGATCAGTGTCGATTTCCTGGAGGAAACCCTCTTCGGAGAATGGCTGCTTCCTCCCTTGACCGGAGTGATCCATCGGTTCCTTCCCATTCCCCTATTGCAGGATCTCCTCATCGGCCCTTATGGAATCCTCACCATGGCCCTTACCTACGCGCTGGCCATCGTCCTCCCCATTGTGGGCTGCTTCTTCATCATCTTCGGCCTGATGGAGGATTCGGGTTATCTGCCAAGGCTGGCGGTGATGAGCAATCAAATCTTTAAGAGGATAGGGCTGAACGGCAAAGCCGTTCTGCCCATGGTCCTTGGACTCGGCTGCGATACCATGGCCACGATGACGACCCGGATTCTGGATACCGAGAAGGATCGCACGATCGTCACTCTCTTGCTGGCTCTCGGGGTGCCCTGCTCTGCCCAGCTTGGGGTCATCCTCGGCATGTTTTCAGGCCTTCCGGTTTTTTATCTCTTTACCTGGATTCTTCTCATCGCACTTATTCTGGCCGCGGTTGGATATTTAGCGGCAAGGCTCCTTCCGGGGGAGAGTTCCGATTTCATCCTCGAACTTCCGCCCCTGCGGGTCCCAAAGATTTCCAACATTGCCGTCAAAACCCTTGCCCGGATTGAATGGTATCTCAAGGAAGCAGTTCCCCTTTTCATCCTCGGAACCCTTTGCCTCTTCGTCCTTCATCGGACCGGCGGGCTGGCCCTCCTCGAAAAAGCCTCTACCCCTCTGATCGTCCACTTTCTCGGGCTTCCCGCAAAGGCCACGGAGGCTTTTATCATCGGGTTCCTCCGCAGGGATTATGGAGCGGCAGGACTCTTCATGCTTGCCCGGGATGGCCTCCTCGACCCCCGTCAAGTCCTGGTCAGCCTGGTGACGATCACGCTCTTCATCCCCTGCATCGCCCAGTTCTTCATGATGATCAAGGAGAGGGGATTGAGAAAGACACTCTGGATCTCGGCGGTGATCTTTCCCGTTGCGTTTGGGGTGGGAGGCCTGCTAAACTTTTTTTTAGGAATTCTGGGGCGGTGAAATGGAAAAGACCTCTCGCCATCGGTGCCCTCTTTGCGGAGGAGAATTCCAGGATCCGGAGATGAAGTGCAAGGGATGTCTTATCTCGAAGGACTGCGGGCTTCTCTGCTGTCCCCATTGCGGATATTCCTATAAGGAACGCTCCGCCCTGGTTGATTTTTTCAAATCCTTATGGAGAAAGGTGAACCCATGAACCGCAATTCGGATTTGCCCGGAGGACCTCATCGAATGAGATGGGGTGGGCGAGGAGATATTGAGGAAGAACGGATCGATGAGATCCTCGAACTCATCTGGACGTTGAGGGAGAGAGGGATCTGCGACCTGGATCAACTTCTTGAGGAGGGGAAGGACCTAGAGGCAAAATCGATTCTCCGCCTGATGATCAGGGATGACCTTTTTAAGGTAGAAGGCAACCGGGTGATCCTCAAAGAACGGGGAGAAGAGAAGGCCAGGGAAATCATCCGCCGCCACCGTTTGACCGAGAGGCTCCTCTCGGAGATATTTGAGATGTCGGAAGAGGAGGTGGAAGAGGAGGCTTGCAAACTGGAGCATATCCTGAGCCCGGGAGTGACGGAGAGCGTCTGTACCTTTCTCGGTCATCCGCCCACCTGCATTCACGGAAAGCCGATCCCGCGGGGAGAGTGCTGTTCCAAATTTAAGCGGGAGATGAAACCTCTCGTGATCCCCCTTGAGGAGCTGGGACTGGGGGAAGAGGGCAGGATCGTCTTCATCGCCCCCCGTTCCCATCAACGGCTTGACCGCCTGAGTTCCATGGGGATCGTCCCGGGGAGCATTCTCCGAATGCACCAGAAGCATCCTTCCTATGTGCTTCAGATCGGAGAAACGACTCTCGCTCTGGATGGCGAGGTGGTAAAGGATATCTATGTGAAGAAAGCTTAAAAGGGATTCAATGCGCAAGCGTCAATATTCAATGGTCATTGGTCATTGATGATCGACCATTGTTTGTTGATGGGTTTTATTCGTCTCCTTTTTTATTGGAGCGCCGGTCCATCTCTTCCTGGATGAGCGCCCCGAGGCTGTTGGCGGCAGACCCCTGGTTCGACATATATCGCTCAATATCGGCTTTTTCCATCTTTTCCTTCAACCCCTTCGTGCTGAGTCCGATCCTCCGTTCCTCCGAATCGACATGAAGGACGACGGCAGAAACCTTCTCCCCCACCCTGAGCACATCCGAGGGCCTTTCCACCTTCTCCCGGCTGATCTCGGAGACATGTACCAAACCTTCGATACCCTCCTCCAGCTCAATAAAGGCTCCGAAATCGGTCACATTGGTCACCCTGCCGTTGACCACCTCTCCCTTCCGGTACCGCCGGGCCGCCTCCTTCCAAGGATCGGGGGTCAACTGTTTGATCCCGAGCGAGAAACGCTCGTTTTTTGGATCGATGCTTAAAACCACGGCCTCCACCTCCTGCCCCTTCTTAAACAGATCGGCCGGATGCTTGATCTTCTTGGTCCACGACATCTCCGAGACATGGACCAGTCCGTCCACCCCTTCTCCGAACCCGATGAATATTCCGAAATCGGTGATCGTCTTCACCTTTCCCGTCACCCGGACGCCGGGGGGATATTTCTCGGCAATGAGGTCCCATGGATTGGGCTCGACCTGTTTCATCCCCAGGGAAATCCTCCGTTTCACCGGATCGCAATCCAGAACCATCACTTCCACGCGATCGCCGACATGGACGATCTTGGACGGATGTTTCATCTTCTTGGCCCAGGTCATCTCGGAAACATGGACCAGTCCCTCGACTCCCTCTTCGAGTTCAACAAAAACACCGTAATCGGTGAGATTGACCACCTTTCCTTCAATCCGGTTTCCAACCGGATAATTTTCTAGAACGGAATTCCACGGATCCGGAAGGATCTGCTTCAATCCAAGCGAGACCTTCTCCTTCTCCGTGTCGAAGTGAAGAATCTTTACCCTGATGCGCTCCCCCACGGAGAGTTTTTCCGACGGATGACCGACCCTTCCCCAGCCGATGTCCGTAATGTGGAGGAGCCCGTCCACCCCTCCCAAATCGATGAATGCCCCGTAATCGGTGAGATTTTTGACCGTGCCCTCAACGATCTGTCCTTCCTGGAGATGCTTTAGGGTCTCCTCCCTCTGGACTTTTCTCTCCTCTTCGAGGAGAATGCGCCGGGAGAGAACGATATTATTCCGTTTCCGGTTGAACTTGATCACCTTGAAGGTCAATCTTTCCCCGATCAGGTCATCCAGATTGCGAATGGGTTTCAGATCGATTTGAGACCCGGGTAGAAAGCCATAGATGCCGCCAATATCGACGGAAAGCCCGCCTTTCACCCTGGAGATGATCTCCCCTTCGATCACCTCACCTTCGCGGCAGGAACGGCTCACATCCTTCCAGATATTAACCTTGTCAGCCTTCTCCTTGGAGAGGATCAATAACCCCCCTTCCCTATCCTTCTTCTCCAGGAGGACATCGACCCGGTCTCCGACCTTTACATCCAACTTCCTGTTTCTCTTTAGGAACTCCTCCATGGGAATCTGGCCTTCGCATTTATAACCCACATCTACGGTGACATGATCCGGGGTGATCTCAATGACCGTCCCCTTGAGGATCTGACCTTCCTCGATGTCCCTCAAGCTCTCCTCGTAGAGTGTTTGGAAATTTTCTGTTTCTTCCCTGCGATGGAGGTTCTTCGATTCCCCTTCCTTCTCCCCGTTTACGGGAGGAACCTCTTTCATTTCGTCCCCCGCAGGAGCCAATTCATCCTTCGCCATTCAATAAATCCCCCTTTTCAAATCGATTCATTAGTCTATACCATACCCTTAAAAAAAAAACAAATCCTTTAGCCCCGCCGCTTCATTCGCCTGATCTCTTTCTCCACCTCCTCGATAATCCATGAAGGCGTGGAGGCGCCGGCCGTCAGGCCGATCACCTTCCCGCCGGCCAGCCATTTGGGCTTCAATCCCCGGGCGGTCTCAATATGATGGGTCCGGGGTTGAATCTGGCGGCAGATTCCGGCCAACCTCTGGGTATTGCCGCTATTGTAACCGCCCGCAACGATCATGCAGTCCACCTTCTTGGCGATCTCCACCGCCTCTTTCTGCCGAACCGTGGTCGCATGGCAGATGGTATTGAAGACCCTCACCTCTTTTGCCCTGTCCAGGCCTGCAGCAACGACCTCTTTGAAGAGGCCGAAGGTTTGCGTGGTCTGGGCAATGATGCCCAACTTCTTCCAGGGGCCCAATTGCATCAACGTTTCCGGCTTCTCGACCACCTCGACTTCCCTGTCGAGATAACTTCGGATGGCCTCTACCTCGGGATGATCCGCATCCCCCACGATCAATAAGGCATAACCGTTGCGGCGTAGAAACTTTGCAAAAAAATGAGCTCTTTTAACGATAGGACAAGTGGCGTCAATGATTTTCAACCCCTTTTCCCTCGCTTTCTCAAAGTCCTTGAGGGAAACGCCATGGGATCGGAGGATCACCGTCCCCGCAGAAATATCGGACATCCGTTTCTTCGCCTTAATTCCAAGCCGCTCCAGGTATTCCACGGCCTGAGGATTATGGATGAGGGGCCCGAACGTGTAAAGAGGGGGGGGGTACTTCTGGGCCGCATCAAGGGCAATTTCCATGGCACGTTTCACGCCGAAGCAGAAACCTGCCGATTTAGCGATAATCAACTTCACTCCATCTCCTCTTCTCAACGACAACACGATACATCTCCTCAACCACCTCCTCCACCGAACGGTTGGTCGAGTCGATGAGGACGGCGTCGTGCGCCCTCTTGAGGGGAGAAAGGGAACGGTTCATATCGTTCCGGTCCCTTTCAATCACCTCCTGCAGCGTTTTTTTAAAATCGACCTCCATCCCCTTTTCAAACAACTCCCTGTACCTCCTCCTTCCCCTCTCCTCGGGGTCCGCATCGAGGTAAAATTTAACGTCGGCGTCGGGAAAGACGACCGTCCCGATATCCCTTCCGTCCAGTATCACCCCTTTTTTCTTTCCCATTTCTTTTTGCATTCCAACCAGGGCTTTTCTTACAACCCGGCTCTTCGAAATATCCGAAGCAAGACGGCTGATCTCGGGGGAACGGATGGCCTCGGTAATATCTTCCCCATTACAGAGAATCCGCGTTTCCTCGTCTCTGGCGACAAAGGCAATATGGATCGAGGAGACCAGCCGGGAAAGGGCTGGCTCATCCCATGGTTCAATTCCCTTTTCCTCGGCCTTCAGGGAAACAGCACGGTACATCGCTCCGGTATCCATGTAGAGATAACCCAGCCGTTTTGCCAGTGCCCTTCCGACCGTGCTCTTACCCGCGCCGGAAGGACCATCAATGGCGATAATCAATCGCTTTTTTTCCAAGTGGCCAACCTTCGGAAGTGATTGTCTATGGTCAGTCGGTCGTGGATGAATGCTTAAGGCCTCCGGCCTTTATAGAAAGCCGGATGCCTTCTTACGGGGTGTATCATATCGAGGGGAAATTTTCAAGGACGGGGAGAAAAAGGATTGGTCACACAAACCCTTTCAAACGTTTGAGCCACCCCTTCACAGACGATCTTTCCGTCGATCAGATTGAGTCCTTTCCTCAAGGCTTCATTCTCTACCAGCGCCTTTTCATATCCGTGGCCTGCAATCTGGAGGATATAAGGGAATGTGGCATTGGTCAGGGCAAAGGTGGAGGTTCTCGGGTAAGCGCCTGGGATGTTGGCCACACAATAATGGACCACCCCCTCTTCGATATAGGTGGGATGCTCATGGGTGGTGGGTCTGGCCGTTTCAAAACACCCCCCCTGATCAACCGACACATCGACGATGGCGGAACCAGGCCGCATCCCTTTGAGCATCTGACGGGTCACCAGTCTCGGAGCCTGGGCTCCCGGGATGAGAACCGCTCCGACGACCAGATCGGCATCCGAAATCTCCTCTTCGATCGTCATCCGGTTCGAGATGAAAGTGGCGATATGGCCCTGGGTGATATCATGAAGGTAGCGGAGCCTTTCCGCCTGGACATCGAAGATGGAGACTCTGGCTCCCAAGCCCACTGCCACTTTGCAAGCATTGGCGCCCACTACCCCTGCCCCGAGGATGATGACTTTAGCCGGTGGGACGCCTGAAGCGCCGCAGAGAAGGACTCCCCTTCCTCCATGCCTCGCCTCAAGACACATCCCGCCTGCGAGAATCGACGCCCTGCCTGCAATCTCACTCATCGGCCTGAGCAGGGGAAGGGAACCATCGGGATCCTGGACCGTCTCATAAGCCAGACCGACGATGCGCGACTCCAGCAGCCTCTGCGTGAGAAGTTCGTCTGCTGCGAGGTGGAGGTAGGTAAACAAGATCTTCCCCGGTTTCAGGAATGGAAACTCCCGTTCCTGGGGCTCCTTGACCTTGACGATCATCTCCGCTTCATTCCAAACCTCCCCCGCGCTTTCGACGAGGATAGCTCCTGTCTTTTCATACTCCGGGTCGGAGAAACCGCTGCCGGCCCCTGCGGTCTTTTCGACCAGAACCCTGTGACGGTGAGAGACCAGCGCATCCACCCCCTGAGGGGTCATCGCCACCCGCCTTTCTCCGGCCTTGATCTCTTTTGGAATTCCAATGATCATCCCGCACCTCATCCGCACCTGGCGGCTAAGCGTTTTGCAACGAAATCGACCATTTCTTCCGTCGCTTTTGAGAATTCCTTTGCCGTCACCATCATGGCCGTATGAGAATGAAATTCATCAGGAGTTAACCCATCTTCTCGATATGCCTTTTCAAAATAAGGGATTCGCAACAACTTATCAAGAACGGCCCGGGGAACTTCCTCATCCATCTGGGGCCTGAATTCCGTTTGATCCAGATATTCAAAAATTCCCTCGATAAAAGAGGGAGGGCAGGTGAAAACGATATCTCCGCCCGCCAGTTTTTCCAGATGCCAGCAATGTTTCTTCCCGTCCATTTCCGGGCTGATCCTCATCGAGCAGATGAGCATTTTACTCGGGTATCCCCTCTCCTTAAGAAGCCGGTACGCCTTCTTGAAGATCGCTATCTCGGACCACCGGATATCCGCCTCGGAAAGGTCGATCTTGAGCGAGTCGGCTTCTTTGCGGAGATCTCCCAGGTCGCCGTATCGAGCGGTCATATGGGTGATTACGGACCTCCATCGCGTCAAATCGACTCCGTTCTGTTTTGCGATCTCCAAGCCCTCTTGAACCGCCTTGGCGCAGGCCATCAACTGGGGAAGGACAAAGGTCAGGGTATTGTTCGTCGAGATTCCTTGGGAGGTGAGAAACCGGATGACCTCATACCCCTCCCTACTTCCCGGAATCTTGATCATCACATTGGGGCTGAGGCTTGCCAGCTCCAGCGCCTGAGAAATCATCTTTTTCTGATCGGTCAGGTTACGGGGATCCACCTGGCCGGAAAGGAATCCATAACGGAACCCGGATTGTTTAAAAACGTCCAGGTATATCTCTGCGCCTTTCTTAACGATCTCTTTGTAGGTCAACCAGAAAAGAGATTCCTTGTCGATGCAGGGATTCTGTTCAATCAGATCATCAATGATCCGGGCCACAAGCGATTCCCGCGTTTTAATCACCCCGAGAGAAAGAGGAGGGTTGGTGGTCACCCCGCGGAAGAGGGTCTTCTCCGGATGATCGGGATCATAGAGCCTCTTCAGTTGATTCTCCACATCTTCCCTCCGCCCGGGAGCGGATTTCTTCAGAACGCCCTCCGCCCATGAAGAATAGATCAGAGGGGAAGAATCCCACCAGATCTCAAGTCCCGGATGGGTCTCCATCAATCTTTCAAGGGGGCTCTTCTTCATATCCGTTTCTCCTTCTTCCTGTTCTCAAAGAACCGCTTGATGGCCTGGACACAGATGGAATTCTCTTCGTGCGTGCCCAAACTGATACGAAAGAAGCCGCTCCGTCCCCGGAAAGGAGCAAAGTGCTTGAGCATGGCCCCCGCCTTTTCAAAAACATAATCGACCACTTCTTTGCCCGTGACGCCTGCGTCCGTTGCATCGATGAGCACGTAATTGCCATGGGAGAAGTATGGCTTGACCCCGGGAATCTTCCCGAGCTCTTTGCACACATACTCCACGCCGGCATTGTTATAAGCGGCCTTCCGTTTCAATTCTTCCTCCTCTTCAAGGGCGGCCTCCGCCGCTGCCAGCGAGAGAAGGCTCGTATTCCAGGGGATCTGCATCTTGCGGAAGTAACCGATCAAGGCCTCGTCGGCCAGGGCATATCCGAATCGAATTCCCGCCATCCCGTAGGCTTTGGAGAAAGTGTGGGCAACGATAACATGGTTATATTTCCTGATGAGGGGAGCCTTTGACTCATGTTCGGGATGATACTCGAGATAGGCCTCGTCGATCATCGTGGGAATGCCGAGTTCAACAATCTTCATCAGGTCGTCGTCCGGGATGAAATCTCCCGTTGGATTGTTCGGGGTGCAGACAATGATCAACTTCGTCCGGGGGGTGACGGCCCGGAGCATGGCGGGAACATCGTATTGAAGGTCAGGGGTCAGGTCCACGGCCACGACGCTTCCTCCGAGGGCTCTGGCCCGGATGCCATAGAGGGAGAATGTGGGGTTGGGAAGGAGGACTTCGTCCCCGGGCGTAACAAATAGCCTCATGATCATGTCGATGATCTCCGAGGAGCCGTGGCTGAGATAGACATTCTCCGGCCCGAGGTCATACTGCTTGGCAATCTTGGTCCGGAGGCGCGGCCCATTGTCAGGATACCGGTTCCCCATCCTGGCCGCCTCCAAAACCGCCTGGAGAACCTTCTCCGAAGGCGGAAGGGGATTTTCGTTGATCATCATCCGTTTCAGTTCCGGCCTCGACCAGGCCACGACCAGGTCTTCGGTATCATAGGGTTTGACCTGGTCAATCCAGGGCACCAAATAACGCTTCAAATCGTTCATACATCCTCCTCCTTAAAAATCGAGTGACTAAAGTGACTAAATTGCCTAAAGTGCCCTAACAAAGACCAGAATGAGAAGTGGCTCAAATGGGAAATGCCCCGGTTGTCTTCCACACCCTCCAGCACTTTAGTCACTTTAGGTCACTTGTCACCTTAGACACTCCCTTTGAATTCTTTACCTAACTACCTATCTATACAGGTAACAATGAAAAAATGATTTGTCAAGTTTTTTTTAAAGGAGCTCCAGGGTGAACGGCGCCTCATCTCTTGCCCCCTACCCCTTCAGATCGTAACGATACCGCCCCGATTCCACTTCGAAGATATACTTGTCTCCACGATGGAAGGCGTGAAGGGCCTCCACGGGAATGTTCTTCGAGTCATAGATGACGCTCTCGAGAAAAATCCCGGGAGAACGGGAAGGAACCCCCAGGAACCTGGCGTCTTCGGCAGAGAGAAGGACGGCGCGAAAGGTCTGGATCGAACGGTGGAGCTCCACATGGAACTTCCTGGTCAGGAGATGATAGAGGGAACCGGTCAGACGCATCTTTAAAATGGCTTTGTACTCCTTATGGGGAAGGTAACTGCGCTCAATGACCAGAGGAATGCGGTTTCCCAGCCGGAGTCGCTCCGTCAGGATGACCAGTTTCTCCTTTCCCAGCATCAATTTTTCCGCGACATCGGCGGGCGCTTCGATCACGGATTTGCTTAACAGCCTGGTCCGGGGAGAAACCCCCATCCGGATCATATCATCCGTAAAGCTGGAAATGTGCTGGAGGGTATATTTGACGGGCTGGGAGGTCCGCCCGATCACAAAGGTTCCGACTCCGTTCTTCTTCAGGACAAGCCCTTTGTTCACCAGATCGGAGATGGCCTGCCGGACCGTATTCCGGTTGACCTGGAAGAGTTCGGCCAGTTTCGACTCCGACGGCAGTTTGTCGTTGATCGAATAGCGACCCTTCTGGATCATCCCCGTGAGCCAGAGGCTGATCTGCAAATATTTTGGAACTCCCCGATCAAGATGGAATGTCTCTGCCACGATTCTTTCCCTTCACCTGTCTAACCGGGTTGTTTTGATGAAACCATTCCGCCCAACGCGGACCTCCCGGTGGCCAGGCGCATCACCAGGAGCGCCCCGACCACAATGGCGACCACCACCGTGCACATGGCGTTGGCGCTTGCGGTCCGTCCATCCACATCGAGAAAGATAATTTCAATCGCGGCCAGCTTGATGGTTGCGGAGATCAGAAAGATGACTGCGCTGATCGTTGTCATGGCCCTCATGAAGAAAAAGGTAGCGGTGGAGAAAAACGCCACCCTGGAAAGCGGAAAAACCACCTTTGTAAAAGTGGAAACAGGACCGGAGCCGAGGCTAACCGCCGCCTCTTCGATCGATTTGTCGATCTGTTTCAAATTGGCAATGCTGGTCAGCACTCCCAGTGTGAAATTGCTGATGACGATGTTGATGATGATGATCCAGATCGTCCCGTAGATGAAAAAATAAGGCTTGTTAAAAGCCAGGACATATCCGAGTCCCATCACCACCCCTGGAATGGCTGCCGGCAAAACGCTCAGCGTGTAAAGAATCTGTTCGCCCTTCGGTTTCTTCTTCTCGATGATATACCCTGCGAGAAGGGTCAGGGAGGCTCCGACAATGGCCACGACGATGGAGACCAGAAGACTGGTCCAGATCGGAGCATACTTGTAAGCGATCATTGTCCGAAATGTCCCCTCGGGCAATACCGAAATCCAGAAACTGGTCCAGAGCGGGGCATGGGCCCCAAGGGATGGAAAATCGAAATGCTTGAGGGTCAGGGAGAAATCGTAAGGCCAGGTCTTCACGAAGGCTCCCAAGAAGACGGTGGCAAAGACGATGAGGATGCAGGAGCAGATCAGACCGCAATAGACGGTGAATCCCCATTTCTTAAGAGGTCTCGAAGGCTGAAGGAATGGCCTCGCCTGTCCGCTGATTAGGGCATAGCTCTTTCGCGTCAGGTAATAGTTGATGACAAAAGCGCTGATGGAAGGAATGAGGAGAATGACGCTGATCGTCGCCCCCAGGTCGAAACGCTGAAGCCCGAAGACCTGTGAAACGATCTCGGTGGCAAGCACGGAATAATTCCCTCCGATCACCACGGGGATCCCGAAGTCGGTGATGGTCAGGTTGAAGGTGAGCGCGGCGGCACTTGCAATGCCGTACTTCGCCGAGGGAAGCGTCACCTTCCAGAAGGTCTTTAAAGCCGAGGCCCCCAGGCTCTGGGCGGCTTCGTCCAACCGTGTATCCACGGCGGAGAGGGTCGTATAGAGGATGAAGAGGGCGTTCGGGAAGCAATAGAGGCATTCTCCGATGATGATTCCTGTCGCTCCGTAGATATTCCAGTCCGTGCCCAACAGGTACCTGGTGATCAAGCCGTTCCTGCCGAAAAGGAGGATGAGGGCCAGGGCCTGAATGATCGTCGGAGCGATCAGGGGCAAGGTTGAAATGGTATAGAACACCCCCTTTCCCGGCATGGTCGTCCGGGTCAACCCATAGGCGAAAAAGAAGGCTGTGACCGTGGTGATGATCATCGTCAGGAGAGAGACGTAAAGACTGTTGGTAAAAGAACGGAAGATCCTCGGGCTGGTAAAATAGGTTAAATAGTTTTCAAAGGTCAGTTTACCCTCTTTTAAGAAGCTCAGGCGGCAGATGTCCACCACCGGATAGAGAAGGAAGAAGGTGAGCATGGCCAGAAAAAGGACCATGGCGATACCGGTTATCATTTTGTCCCGGCTAAAGGGAAGCGAGGAAGAGGAGGGTGGATTCATGCCGCAACCTCTCCTTCCGGGTAGACCAGAAAGGCTTCGGGCGGAAAATAGAGTAAAATGTCTTCCCCCTGCTTGAGTCCCCTCTGCTCAAACTCCTTCTCGATCACATCGGAAATCACTTCCTCTCCGTTAATATTGACGACCAGTCGAACGGCCGCGCCCAGGAAGGTAACCACATCGATCTTGCCCGGGACCAGGTTCGAGACCCTTAGGTGATTCGCAGGCTCTCCGGGTCGGAAGACTTCGATCTTTTCGGGTCGAATGGCCAGGACCACTTTGCCCTGTTGCGACGGACCTGCCTGGGCAATCTCAAATTCCCATGGCCCCGTCTGGACCCGATCATGGGTCCGCAGTCCTTTAAAAAAATTTGAGGTTCCCACAAAGTCCGCCACAAAATCGGAGCTTGGACATTTATAGATATCGATCGGCTTTCCCACCTGGCGGAACTGCCCTTTCTCCATCACCACCACGCGATCGGCAATCGAAAGCGCCTCCTCCTGGTCATGGGTGACGTAGATCATCGTCTTTTTCAATTCCTGCTGGAGCCGCTTCACCTCTGCCCGGAGTCGGACCCGGATCTTTGCATCGAGAGCGCTCAACGGTTCGTCCAGAAGGAGAACCTGCGGATCTGGCGCCAGGGCCCGGACCAGAGCCACCCTCTGCTGCTGGCCGCCGCTTAACTGGGCCGGGAAAAGGGTTCTCCAGTCCCGAAGCCCGACGAGATCGAGCATCTGGTCGACCCTTTTGGAGATGGCCTTCGGATTCATCTTTCTCATCTTGAGGCCGAAGGCGATGTTCTCCTCCACCGTCATATTCGGAAAGAGGGCGTAAGACTGGAAGACGATCCCGAATTCCCTTTTTTGCGGGATGAGATGGTTGATCACCTTTCCTTCGAAAATGACCTTTCCGTCGGTCACGGTCTCAAACCCGGTGATCATCCTGAGGATGGTCGTCTTGCCGCACCCGCTGGGCCCGAGGAAACAGATAAACTCCCCCTCCTTGATCTCGAGGTTGACCCGGTCCACGGCGGTCAGCGTTCCATAGCGCTTGGTGAGATTCTCCAATGTGAGGTTTCTTCCCATAATTCTTTCCTCATCGTTTCCTCCTCACCCCATCCCTCTCCCCGCTGGGGAGAGGGATGGGGTGAGGGGGAGCTGTTTACCTTTCTATATAGGCTTTCTATCCAAATTCAAAAATATTGTCAACAAAAAAGGGCACCCCGCACCGGCAGGATGCCCCCGGATCATCCCTATTTCATTTCAGGAAAAGGGTCTCCCATTTTTTCAGGATATCATCCCTATTCTTTGCCTGCCAGGCAAAGTCCATCGGATAAAGCTTAATTTCAGATAATTTGGGCAGATCCGGCCGTGTGGGAATGCCGGGTAAAGTCACCCCGTATTTAAACTTGGAATATTCCTTCATCGCGTTGTCGCTGATCGCCCAATCCAGGAACTTCTTGGCCGCCCCCACATTTTTTCCCCCTTTCAGGAGGGCGTTGGCCTCCACCTCATAGCCGGCCCCCTCGACCGGGAAGACAAATTCGACCGGGAATCCCTGCTTTTTCTGTTCCGCCACCACAAAGTCGAAGGAAGCCCCCACGGCGAATTCCCCCGCGGCAGTCATTTTAGCCGGTCTTGACCCGCTCTTAATATACTGGCCCATGTTTTTATCCAGTTTTTTTAAGAACTCCCAACCATCCTCCTTTCCATCCTTTGCCCCGTACATCTGGAGGATGCTCGACACCTGCAGAAACCCCGTCCCGGATGCCACCGGGTTCGGCATGGCGATCAATCCCTTGAACTTGGGATCGAGCAAGTCGTTCCATCCCTTGGGCATCGGAAGCCCCTTCTCCTTCATCACTTTGGTATTCACACAGAACGCGGCGATATACATATCGATTCCGACATATTGAAAATCGGGGTGGACGAATCTCTTCTCTAATTTCTCGACCCCCTTTGGCTTATAGGGCTCCAGCATCCCTTTCGTGACAAAATCTTCCAAATTCGTCACAGCCCATCCCCAGATCAGGTCTGCCTGAGGGTTGGCCTTTTCAGCCAGCATCCTGGCACCCAGTTCTCCCGTGGAAAGCCGGATGATGTGGATATCAAGAGTCGGGAGCTCTTTCCGGGCCAGTTTGAGGTACTCCGTCACCTCGTCCGTCTCCAGCGAGGTATAAACGACCACCTTCTCCTGAGCCAGGGCAACCCCTGAAAGAAAAACAACCGTTAAGACACCGATCATCCAGAACGCCCATCTTCTCTTCATACGCTTGACCTCCTTCTGATTTTTGAATGATTACGTTGGACTACGCCATGAAAAATTTTAGGAATCCTCACCTCCCCTCTCCTGTCCGGTTTCTTTTCGACCATTCAATTAATGCGACTCCTTCTTATATCGAAACCAGAATATTTTGTCAATCTTTTTTAATTCGAAAATATTTGACAAAATTTTATTTTTCAATTAGTCCTGTCTACATAGGTAGTAAGGAGAAGATAGGGAGATGGGGAGAGACGGAGATAGGGAGTTGGTTTAATCTGAAAAAATTTTATGGAAAGAGAATAACCCATGAAAGATCAGGCGCGGGTGGTCATTATCGGGGGTGGAATAACGGGTTGCAGTATTGCCTACCATCTTACAAAAATGGGATGGAGCGATGTGGTCGTCGTTGACAAAGGGGAACTCACCAGCGGAGCCACCTTTCATGCGGCTGGGTTGGTAGGTCAATTACGGGCATCGGTCAATATCACCAAGATGCTGAAATACAGCGTCGAGCTCTATTCCCGGCTTGAAGAAGAGACCGGACAGCATACGGCCTGGAGTCCGGTGGGAGGGCTTCGCATCGCTTCCTCAAAAGACCGGATGGAGGAGTTGCGGCGTTCGGCGGCCATGGCCAAAACCTTCGGACTCCCCATGGACCTGATCAGTCCGAAAGAGGCATGTGACCTCTTTCCGGTGATGGCAAAAAAGGGGATCGTCGGAGCCGCCTTTCTTCCAACGGATGGACAGATCGACCCCAGTGACGTCACGTATGCCCTTGCCCAGGGAGCACGGAGGGGGGGGGCGACCATTTATACCGATACCCATGTCACAGGGATCCGATTGAAAAACGGGGCCATCTACGAGGCCGTCACGGAGAAAGGAACCATCCGGACCGAAATCGTCGTCAATGCGGCGGGAATTTGGGCCTCTGAAATAGGGAAGATGGTGGGAGTCGCCATTCCTCTCATCCCCATGGAGCATCAATATATCATCACGAAACCCATAACCGGGGTAAAGAAAGGAATGCCCACGATGAGGGATCCCGATCTCCTGGTCTATTTCAGAGAAGAAGTCGGAGGGCTTATCATGGGAGGCTATGAACACAACCCCGTCCCATGGGCGCTGGATGGAATTCCGCGAGACTTCACAAAAAAACTGCTCAAATCGAACTTTGAACATTTTGAACCCCTTTCCCTTCTTGCAATGAGAAGGGTCCCATCGATCGGCCATGCTGAAATTATTACCTTGCTTAATGGCCCTGAGGCATTCACTTCGGATGGGGATTTCATCATGGGCGAGGCCCCGGAGGTTAAGAACTTCTTTGTTGCCGCAGGGTTTTGCGCCCATGGAATTGCCGCAGCCGGGGGGGTGGGCAAAATGATGGCCGAATGGATCATCGAGGGCGAACCCAGTCTTGACCTGTGGCGTCTCGACATCCGGCGCCTCGGGCCTCATCATCGAAGCCGGACCTACACCATCCACAGGGCGACCGAAGTCTATGCCCATCACTATTCCATAAGCTGGCCCTACGAGGAGATGGTTTCATCACGCCCCCTCCGAACAAGCCCTCTCTACCTGCGCCTGAAAAAGATGGGAGGGGTCTTCGGAGAGAAATATGGGTGGGAGCGTCCCAATTGGTTTGCCCCGAAAGAGGTCGCTCCGAAAGACAGATTGGCATGGGGACTTCCGAATTGGTTTAAGCAGGTAGGAATAGAACACGAAATGGTCAGGACAAAAGCAGTCCTGATCGACCAGACCTCCTTCGGAAAGATCGAGATTAAAGGCCCGGGAGCGCTCCGGTTCCTTCAGAAGATCACCGATAACCAAATGGACAAACCGGTGGGCTCAACCATTTACACCCAGATGCTGAACGAAAAGGGAGGCATTGAGTGTGATCTCACAGTGAACCGAATCAATGATGATCATTTTTACCTGGTCACCGGCACCGCATTCATCAAGCATGACCTTCACTGGATAGGAAAATACCTGCCCGAAGACGGTTCTGTTTCGGTCAGGGATGTCACCTCTTCCAGGGCCTGTATCACCCTCTGCGGGCCGGAGTCCCGAACTATTTTGAAACAACTGACAAAAGACGATATTTCGAATGTTGGATTCCCTTACATGACCTGGAAGGAGATCGTCATGGGAAATGCTCCTGTTCTTGCGATCCGGATTACCTACGTGGGCGAACTGGGATGGGAATTGCATACGCCGACGGAATATGCCCTCCATCTCTACGATGCCCTGTGGGAGGCAGGGAAACCGTTTGGGTTAATCAATGCAGGTTACCGCTGCATCGATTCCTTGCGACTGGAGAAGGGATACCGTTACTGGAGCGGGGATATCTCTCCCGAATATACGCCGTTTGAGGCAGGCCTTGATTTTTGTGTGAAGTTGGACAAGGGCGATTTTATAGGCCGGCAGGCCCTCATCGGCCAGAAAGAGAGGGGCCTGGCAAGAAAGCTCTGCTGCCTGACCATTGACTCTGGCCCGTTGATGCCTGTCGGCAAGGAAGCCATCCTCGATGGGGAAAAGGTCATCGGTTTGGTCACCACCGGAGGATATGGACACACGATCAAGAAACCCATCGCTTATGGATATCTCCCGATTGAATATTCAAAACCCGGAACGCGGTTGCAAATCGAAGTCGCAGCTACAAGATACGAAGCGACAGGTGAAAAAGACCCGCTCTACGACCCGGAGAATAAAAAAGTGAAGGGATAATGCAAAAGGCTCCGGGGTCACATCTTCAGATGTCAGGAAATGATTTCCGCATAGGAGTCGGTAGTCATTTCCTTCGGATGTCCGACCTGCAAAATGAACAAAAAAGGCAGTGTCGATTAGACCCTGCCTTCTCCCTCCTCAAACTTCTCATAGAGTTTTCTTCCGAGTCATAAGGTATAGATTGCCTTCCCATTTATATCCACTTCAAGGAAAAAAATATCGCTGACGTTTAGGTCTTTACAAAAATATTTTTCTCCCCAATGAAACACCGATTCCTCGGTTATTCTTCCACGGTTCTTTCTCCTCTCCGGAAGCTTTCCGATGCATTGATATCCTTTTATTGGGTCACGCCAGTAAAATTCATAATCTGCCATATCTGCATATCTCCATGAGAATGAGATGCTCATTCAATTGATCATTGCTCGGCTTCCCCGTTTCGATTGGAATAAGGGGTGGCTTCTCTTCCCAATTCATTTTTAAGCCAATCATGATAGTCTCGTAAAAAGTCTCAATTAACGCTTTTTCGTCATTCCGGCCCCGATTTGTATCGGGATAAACTCCAGCTCGGTTTCGAGCCGCAACGACCGGAATCCAGTCCTTTCAATACCTTACGATTTCTCTGGACACCGGTTTTCACCGGTGTGACGACTTTTTACGAATGCATCAAAACCCTCTCCCGATGCTTAAATTATACAAGTTTTATGCCAGGGACAGATTTTGGTCTGATTTTACTCTTTTTAATGGGATTTTATTCAAATTTATTGGACCCTTTTAATGGGAGGGAAATCGTTTTCCTTTTTTTCCCAATTCACTTCCACTATGTTGCTTTCTTTCTTGGAGAAAATACAAGTGGGGCGCTAAATTTCGTAGAACGTTAAATCACGGATGGAATGGACCACGAAGTCGGCCAGCTTCTCCAATTCTTCTCTCGGGGTGACTCCTCCTTCCAGGATTCCGACTGTCAACCCCACCCCGGCCCTCTTTCCCATCATCATGTCTGTCACCGAATCCCCCACCATGACAGTCTCATGAGGAGGTATGGAGAGCTTCCGGCAGATGGTCAGGATGGTTTCGGGGTGGGGCTTGGGTGGACTCACCTCTCCCCAGCAGAGGATCATATCAAACAGACTGTCCACGCCGAGATGATTGAGGATGGCTTCCGTATCTTTTCGCTCATCATTGGTTGCCAGGGCGGTCATGAACCCGTCCCTTTTCAATCGGGAGAGAAAAGTCTGAATGCCCTCAACCGGGACAACATGCTTTCGCCAATCCGCATCTCCGTCCGCTTCATCAAATGCCTGGGTTACCCACTGTTTCGATTCATCCCATGGAAACCCATGCTGATAGAGGGCCATCGTTCCAATGACGATTTCATCCGACCGGGGTGAAACAGGACAGGGCCCCCGCGGATCGACTTTTCCGCTCACAGGGTCAATTCCCCAGGATTTCAACAAAAAGGCCTCTAACTCTCTATTCCATTCTAATCTTTTTAAAAGGAAGGCAACTCTCTTTCGAATCAGAGGAACCCAGGTTGCCGTAAAATCGATCAGCGTTCCATCTTTATCGAAAATAATCAGGCGGCATGGAACCCGCCTATGTTGATATTCAATCCCTGTCATTTCGAGAGGCCCTCTTTTGACCCAATCTATCATAAAAGAGGCTTGCATCGAATTCAATCAATATTATAAAGTAAATGAACATGGTGAAAAGATTCGTAGAGATGGAAAAAATGGATATTCTCATCTTCGATATGGATGGAGTCCTGATCGATGTGTCGCAATCTTACCGCAAGGCCATTCAGCAGACCATTCGTATCTATCTTGACCATTGCTTAGGGTTGAGGGCAAATAGGGTTTCCCCGGAAGAAATCTCTCTCTTTAAAGCGGCGGGGGGGTTCAATAACGATTGGGATTTGACCACAGGATTTCTTCTCTACCTTCTCTCCGTTTCAGGGATCCCTCCACTTCCGGGGCAGAAGAAACTTTCTTCTCCGGATACCATTGTCCTATATCTTCGGGAGCATCTGTCCAATTTTCGTCAGAAAAGACCCCTTGCGATCAATAAAACTCGCTTGTCCTCATTCCTGGAAAATGTCAGGGCCCGGGGAGGAGGCTTGAAAGGGGTCGGGGCCGTCCTGGGAAACAGGTGGAACGGATGGGTCTACCGGTCCGGCGATCTTGGTCGAGAGAATCTTGTCAAACGAATCTTTCAGGAGATTTACCTGGGTGAGCAGTTTGCATCCCAATACCATCTTCAACCCCTCTTTTACAGGTGGAAGGGATTATTCCTGCGAGAAAAGCTTCTTGTCGGGAAGGAAATCCTCCTTTCACTTCGGAAAAAGGTACGACTGGGAATTGCCAGCGGCCGACCGAGGTTTGAGGCAGAGCTCGCCCTGAAGCGGTTTAATCTCAGGGAGTACTTCGACAGCCTTGCGACTCTTGACGAATGTGAAACGGAAGAGGGTCGCCTTCTTTCGGTTTCGAAAAAAAGGATGAAACTCACCAAGCCTCACCCCTACTCCATTCTGAGGGCAATCGAAGAGATCGGCCTCCTGAATCCCCGGTGTGGATATATCGGCGACACCGTGGATGATATGGCGGCAACCCGATCTGCCAGGAAGGTGGTCAACATTATGGCCATCGGTTTTTTGATCGGCCGGATCAATCGCGGGGAAAGGAAAAAGTCGCTCCTTGCGGCCGGCGCCGACCTGCTGATCGAAAACCCCGATGAACTCCTGCGCCTAACACCCTGATTCCACAATTTCCTCTTGACACTCCCCCCTGATTTTCATATGATTTAATCAAATGCGGATTCAATCAAAAGGAGGTGAGGATTATGAAACGATCATGGATGAAAGGCGTCGCATGTTATTTGGTGGTAGCCATGTTTGTCATCGGGATCACCCCGAGAGTCTATGCGGGGTTTTCCCCTTCCGAGGCCATCTCGGGGCTCTCCTCTGACCGATCTTCCGATCTTGACAAGATCCGGAAAACGCTTGAGATGAAGATGGTCAGGGAAAGACTCGCCGCGCTGGGTTTCACGCCCGATGAAATCGAGAAAAGAGTAACCCAGCTGAGCGACCATCAGATCCAAGAGTTGGCTCTCCAGCTGGATGAATTGCAGGTGGGAGGGGCAAGCGGCTGGGCTGTGGTGATCATCGTCCTGTTGATCATCGTAGCGGTTGGCATCATTATTTATGTATCCGGGCACCGGGTCGTTCTTGAAAAGGAAAAATAGTGAAGCTCCCCGCTTAAAGGGTGGGGCTTCCGGGTGAGGTATGATCATTCATGTTGTGCCCATTGACCCCGCCTGTGCCGCTATAGGCAGGAGGGAGCACTTGTCGGTCAGGAAAAGATTTTGCAAAACGATTGTTTGATAACGGGCGCCTCCCTGCGGAGGCGCCCCTTCATTATCTTGTTTTTCATTCTTCCCTCTTTTTTCTCATGTGCAGGAACCGTTCCCCTCAATGAACCCGGGTCCTACCATCTTGTGGAAAACGTCCCGTTCTTTCCGCAGGAAGCCTACCAGTGCGGTCCAGCCTCCCTTGCAGCGGTTTTAAATTACTGGGGAGTCGGGGTGACCGCGGAAGAGATCGCCGAAGAAATATACAGTCCGTCGGCAAAAGGCACTCTGAATTTGGATATGGTCTTCTACCCGGAGAAAAAAGGCCTCAAGTCCAAATCCTATCAAGGGTCGATGGAAGACATCCGGAACAAAATGGACTCAGGGCATCCCGTGATTGTCCTGGTTGATGAGGGGATATGGAGGGTTCGACAGCACCATTTTATGGTTGTTTTGGGCTATGACGAAAAGAATATCATCGCCCATTCGGGCAGGGAACGGTTAAAGCGAATCCCCCTGAAGACTTTTGTTAAGTCCTGGGAGAAGACAAAGTTCTGGACTCTCCTGATCACCCCTCAGCGATGAACAATCAATTTACGGCCAAAAAGAGACGTTTCTTCCCCCTTCTCATTGCAATTTGTTCGTTGATGCTTTCGGTGGGCTGTTCTTTTCCGAAGATAACTGCCCTGAAGGATTCGCTCACCCCGGAAGAACATTTAAACCTTGGATTAGCTTATGAAAAAAAGGGGGAGTTGGATTTAGCGGTCAAGGAATATTCGCTAGCGGCCAAAAAACTCCCGATTGCCTATCTCTATCTCGGAAACGCCCATTTCCTGAAAAACGAATGGAAAGAAGCGGAGGCCTGGTATAAAAAGATGATCCGGAAAGATCCCGCAGTGTCGGATGCTTACAATAATCTTGCCTGGCTCTACTGTACCAGGGGAGTAAATCTTCAAGAGGCGGAGGGCCTTGTTCTGAAAGCGCTGGAACTCAATCCTGCAAAGGACCGGATTTACAGGGACACACTCGAAAAGATAAGAGAATTAAAAAAAACCCGCTCATGCCCCATGCCCGGAGGGCATCCCTGATCATGACTTGACAAGCCTCCTCATTTCCTTTATAACCTGTCTATACAGGTAAACACCGTCGGAAAGTCCGGCCGTTGCAACTCGAGCAGCATATTGCTCCGGCGGCGGAAACGGCCTGGGACAGGAGGTTTCACCATCGAAGGGACCCTTCTTTTATTCGCCGTCATCGTCGTGGGGCTGGCCCTCTTCTTTGATTATTCCAACGGTTTTCACGACGCGGCTAACGTGGTGGCAACCATTATCGCCACAGGCGCCATGACGCCGCGGAGCGCTCTGGGTCTTGCCGCTTTTGCTCATTTTGTCGGCCCGTTTCTCCTGGGGACGGCCGTGGCTCAAACCATCGGGACAGGGATCATCGATATCTCCGCCTTTGACCCGGGCCTGACAGGGGTCTCTATCTCCCTGGTCATCGCTGCCCTGATTGGCGCCATCGCCTGGAATCTCATCACCTGGGCATGGGGGCTTCCGTCCAGTTCGTCCCACGCCCTGGTGGGGGGGATGATCGGGGCGGTCTTAATTGCTTACGGACCCGACAAGGTCCTCTGGAAGGGGCTTCTCTATGTGGTCTCATTTTTGATCCTCACCCCGGTGTTGAGCCTGGTCTTCGGCGCTTTAGCCCTGAAAGTCACATTCCGCCTTTCCCGGAAGGCAACGCCCCAGATCTCTCATTTTTTCAACCGGGTGCAGATCCTCTCTTCCATTGCCCTTTCCCTTAGCCACGGCGCCAACGATGCGCAGAAATCCATGGGTATCATCACCATGTCCCTGGTCATTCTCGGTGTCTTTCCGGATTTTCATATCCCCTTCTGGGTCATTGCGAGCTGCGCCGGCGCAATTTCCCTGGGGACGGCCAGCGGCGGATGGCGAATCATTAAAACCCTGGGTTCCAAGATCTACCGCCTGAGGTCGGTCCATGCTTTCTGCGCCCAGACCGGTTCGGCCATTGTCATCTTCGTAGCGGCCCTCTTGGGAGGGCCTGTTTCAACAACCCATGTCGTGTCATCCAGCATCATGGGCGTGGGAGCGGGACACAGGGTGTCTGCCGTCCGATGGGGCGTGGCCAAAAGTATCATCATTGCATGGTTTATCACTATCCCGGCGTCTGCCGTGATGGCCGGATTCAGTTTTTATATAATCCGTCTAGCCCATCCCGGTTTCTAAACAAAGGAGCGACATTATGGTATTCGATTTCATCAAAAGAAAGAAACCCTTTTCAGGAAGCGAGAACCGTTTTTTCGACCTGCTCTCCCGTCAATCCTCGAAGAGCATCGAGGGGCTGGATGCTCTCTGGAACTTTGCTGAAACCGGGAGCAAGGAGAATGCCCATCTTGTCCGTAATATTGAACGGGAGGCGGATGAAATGAGGCGGATTTTGATCCAGGAACTGGACCAGACCTTTATCACGCCTTTAGACCGGGAGGATATCTATGACCTATCCCGTGCGATTGACGACGTGGTGGACTATGCGAATACGACCGTGGATGAAATGGAGATTTACGAGGTGACGGGAGACCACCATATCAAAGAGATGGTCAACATCCTCCGGAAAGCCGCCAGGGAGTTACACGATGCGGTCAAAATCCTGAAAGATTACCCCAAGATCGCCTCGGAGCATGCCGTCAAGGCCAAGGCGTATGAGAATCAGATGGAGAAGGCCTATCACATGGCGCTGGCAGACCTGTTCAAGGGGAAGGATACGGTCTACATGCTCAAGATGCGCGAGATCTACCGTCACCTCAGCAATGCGGCCGACCGCGGAGATGAAGCCGCCAACATCATCTCCAGCATCGTGATGAAACATTCCTGATTCAATTGCGGAATTCGGATTACGGAGTGCGGAGTGTTGAGATTTGCCGGCTCCCTGGCCTTCAGTCGTCGAATTTGCCGGCAGGCCCCTTGCTGCCGCCGAGGCTGGAGGCTTTTTCGCTAATTTTATCCTCTGTCCAATCATCAGGGTTTTCGATCCGGCCGACTTTAGGCCCAAGATCATAGGAGCCTGTTTTCAAAATAGCTTCGATAGCCAAGGGAGCCGTATCCTTCGAATTGAAGACCTCTGTCATCATCTTATAAGCGAACGCCTCCACCTGCTTGACGATCCGATCCCGAATCTCTTTGGGCTGGGCAAGCAGTTTATTTTCAAACGGAAGGTTAAGATTCTTATAGTCTCCCTTTTTCCAGTTTTTCGATTGGGCATAGGCCACCATCTCTGTCCAGAGCTCCTCGGAAATACCCTCCTCTTTGACTTTGTTGAAATTTCCCTCCGCATCGAGAATGGCGTTTCCGTAATCATTGACCTGAACCCCCCAGGAGATCATCTGGAGGGCTGTGGCAACATTCGCTTTTGTGGTATGGGTTTTAGCAAGAATTTGACGAAGTCTCTCGGAGCTGTTTCCGGAAGTGCCGTGCTGGGCGCCGGAGATCTTATATTTCTCAAGGGCTGTGTGAATACCTTCTGTCAATTGGACCTGAATCCCTGAGTCCTTCTCTTCGATGCCATGGGTCGTGCCATTGTTCAGGGCGATCCAATCCGGGAAGATGTCATGGGCGTTCAGCCCCCGGATGAGAAAGAGCGCCTCTTCTACCGTGGAGAGCCCTTCGTCACCTTTGATTTCACCCACCTCTGTTTCAAGCCCCGCCCATTTAGGGATATAGGGGTTGATGGAAATATTGGCTAATAGGTTCTGGTCATCAGGAAGATGAGACGCATCAATGGCAATCGAGGTCATTCCTGCTTCAAAGAAGGTAGGAATCTCAATTTTAGCCGCGGCGAGGTCCCTCGCGTTCTTAATTCCATAATGGTCGGCATGGATCGCCACCGGGATGGTAATGCCAAGTTCGTTGCAGATCGTATCGACCAGCATCGCCATATTCCAGTAGTTTACCGCACAATAGGCTTTTGCGCCCCCTTCCGATTTTGCGATCTCGATGATGACAGGCGTGTTGGCTCGTTGGGCGGCCTGAAGGACTCCCCGGATGACAAACTGATTCCGGCCGTTTGCCGCCATTGCGATTGCCCTTCCTTTGGCGATCATGGCTCGATCGACCACTTTTCCGCTCACGATCAAGGCTCTTGAGTTGGGGAAAAGCCTCCTGATGTTAGGCGGCCGTCCCTGTTCAAGGGCTTTCTTAAAATCGGCTTTGGACACTTTCTTTTTGGCCATGACTTTCTCTCCTTTTGGGTTGTAGGATTGCTTAGAAAATATATGTCTGACGGTAAGGGTAACGAGGCCCGTATCGTTCATAAAAGGCTACGTTGATCGTCTTTTAATTCTTTTTCCGTAACCGTTGCCGTATTACGAAACGGGCTTCGTAGCCGTAACCCTAACCCGTGTTTCTTAAAACCCTCGCGATATCTTCCACTAATTTCTTTGAACCGACATAGAGCGCTGTCCTCTGGTGATGTTTTGCCGGCTGGATATCCAGAATCGGGGTTCCCTCCTCATTGACCGCCGTCCCCCCCGCCTCACGGCACATGAAAGCCACGACCGCCCCCTCGTACATGAGACGCAATTTCCCTTCAGGACGGTTCTTCTTGGGGTTGGGATGATTGACGATGGCCGGATACATGAACATTCCGCCGTTGGCCAGAACCCGGTGGAAATCTCCGGCCAATGCGCCGAGGTACCGGAAGGCATACTTGCTCTCATTCTCCATGATCCATTTCTGAACCCGCTCCGAATAGGTATAGCGGTTGGATTCGTTAAATGACAACTCCCAGGTCTTTGCCTCATCGGGAAGATTCATCCGGGTAGGCTTGACGAAATTCATCGTTTCGTCGATGTGGAATTGCCAGGTCCCCGCTCCTCTCAGTCCGAGTGTGAACATCCCGGTCGGAATCACAAACATCCCTGCGGCGATGTAATCTTTACCTGCCCTGAGGTGGCCGTCTTCAGGGCCTTCGAGATTTCGTTTCGCGATTCCGAAAAGAAACCCGATTGGCAATCCGTGGGGGATATTCGATGAGCCGTCGAGGGGATCGAAGTAGAAGAAATAACGGCCATCCGGATTGATCGGGATGATTCCTTCCGATTCTTCGCTGACCGCATGAATGACCCGTTCCGAAGCCTTCAGATATTGGATCGTGATCTCCTGGGCAATCTGGTCCATGCGCATCACATCCTCTCCCTGCACGTTGACATCACCTGCCAGGCCGAGATTCCCTCTTAAAGCGCCTGTGAGGTAGTAATGCTGGATATGTTTTGCCGCACTGACCACGGCATCCATCAGGACCAAAAAATGGTAAGTGCGGTTATGTTTCTCCTGGTGGTGAAGGAGAAAATTCATGAAGGTCTGTTCCAATTGGATCATGGGATCTCCTTTCAATGCCTCCCGCCCTCGCCTTCTCATCAGAGCTTCCCCTTTCGCCTCTGAGCGAGTGAGCGTAAGCATTCGTTATTCTAACCGGGATCCGTCTTCCCAGCAAGGTCAAATCGCCTTTAAAATTGACAGTTTTATTGGTGCGGGTCCTGCCCCCCATATCCCGGCGGCTCTGTTTGCTATAACCTTCCACCAGGACCTCTTCGATACGGCCTAAGAAAGCCATGTTCCTTTGAAGGGTGGTTTCTTTTTGAATCTTTTGGAGAAGGGCAAGCCGTTCCTGCTTTCTCTTTTCCTCCACCTGATGCTCATGCCGGGAGGCCTTCGTCCCTTTTCGCGGAGAGTATTTAAAAGAGTAGAGGTCATCGAAACGGACCTTCTCCATCAGGTCGAGAGTCTCTTCAAAATCGTTCTCCTCTTCTCCGGGAAAACCAACCATGACATCGGCAGTAATGGCAATGGAGGAGCAAACCTCTTTGAGGCGATCGATCTTTTCGAGATACGATTCCCTGGTATAACCCCGGTGCATGGCCTTTAAGATTCTGTTTGAACCCGATTGGAATGGCAGGTGGATGTGCTCACAGAGCTTTCCCAGTTCTGAAAAAGCCCGGATCAACCCCAGGGATAAATCTGCCGGATGGGACGTGGTAAACCGGATGCGCTCGATTCCCTCTATTCCGTCGATGGCCCGGAGAAGTTCCGGGAAGCTCATCTCTCCTTCCAGGCCTTTCCCATAACCATTCACATTCTGCCCGAGCAGGCAAACCTCCTTCACTCCCCTTTCTGCCAGATGCTTGACTTCCTCAAGGATCTCCGCGCTGGCCCGGCTTTTCTCCCTTCCCCTCACGTAGGGGACAATACAGTAGGAACAGAAATGGTCGCACCCCTGCATGATGGTCACAAAGGATTTCACGTTGGGAAGCGAACCGGAAGGCAGGGGCGTTTTTAAATGGGTTCCCTTCTCATCAAACCCCGTTTCACAAACCTTCTCTCCTATGACCTCCACCCTTTTCAACATTTGCGGTATCAGGAGAATGGCTTGAGTTCCGACGACCATGTCGAGATAGGGGATCCGGTCCAATAATTTCTCGCCCTCCTGCTGGGCGACGCAGCCGGTCACCCCGAGGATTGTTCCCTTCTCTTCCTTCAACCTTTTAAATCTTCCAAGGGCGCTGTAGACCTTCTGCTCCGGTTTCTCCCTGACGCTGCAGGTATTGACAAGGATGAGGTCGGCCTGCTGCGCCTCTTTTGTCTCAAGATAGTTGGCCCCCTCGAGGACCCGGAGGATCTGCTCCGAGTCGTGCTCGTTCATCTGGCAGCCATAGGTTTCGATGTAAACAAGTCTCTGCATAAATGAATCGGGGGCATAGAGCCTTTCACCGCGCCCGATGCCCCATGGAGTTAGATATTGAAAAGATTCCTTTTGGGCTTTCTTATTTTTTCACGATAAACCGTTGATCCAGGACTCCCATCTTTTCGACGATCCCCCCGTATTCCAGTTCATTGTATGGAAGCATGGCGGCGCCTGAGAACCCCTGCTGCCGGATGTCTGTGGCCTTCCGGGAAACTTTGTTTCTCACCCAATCCCAGTAGGGGTGGTCAAAGGCATCCGCCGGTTCGGTCAGCTTTCCATTATGGACGCAGAAGGCCAGACAACAGACCACAGGCGGCCCATCGAAATAGGAGATGGACGAGTTCATCTTTACGGGCATGAGCGGGCCCGTGTGACTACCCCTCATAAAGCCAGCCACGTAATGGCCAATGTTGAAAGGAGCGAGAACCTCACCCGTGGCCGGAAAGGCTCCCTGGACCCTCACGAGCATGACCGGATCATCTTTCCCGGTATATTTTCCGGCGATGTTATGCAGGCGCGTCGTGCTCGCTGCCGCGCCGATATCGCCATTGTTTCTCGAATAGATAGCCTCGACCACGAATCGTTGATTGTCTCTTAAAAGAGCGGCGATATCATAGATCTCTTCAGGGGCATGGAGTTCGATGAGCCGGTCTCCCTCGGTATGGTTGACATCCATGATGACGAACTTGAACCCTTTGTTCATCGATGGGCTGAGGATGAGCCCGGCATTATACATTGGATCGGCAAAGGCCAGATACAGCGGTAGATTATAGGCCCCGGGATCGGTTTTGTCCGCGGCAAAAAAGAGAAAGGGCTCGTTCGGTCTCTCCTCAAACTCCATCTCCGCCACGGCCGGTCCCATTCCCTTCACATTACCCGAGAAGGAGTCTTTCAAAAGGTCCTGGCCCGCCCCGTAGAGTCCCTGTTCCTTTGCCACGTTGGTCCCGGCCACAAAGGCGTCCCAGGCCAACCGGTGAATCTTCTCATTCCCTTTCCCCAGGAAATGGGAGAAGAGAATCGCAATGTCATCCCCCGTGTGGCTGACAAAAAAATCGGTTACGGCTCCCTTTCCCTTTTCAGCCACAAAACTTCTGACAGCCTGGATAAGCTTCTCACTGGGCCGGATGTGGCCGCCGATGCTTCCGATGTCCGCTTTGATGATGCTGAGTGTTGTGGTCATATCCCCCTCCTTTGTTGCTGGACTTTTATTTTACAATTTCCACTTTTTCAGCACATGGATGGATGAATAGTCGGTTAAATCAAGGTGGAGCGGAGTAATGGAAACGTAGGAATTGGATATCGCCTCGAAGTCCGTATCCTCCCTTCGATCAAAGGTAAGCGGTCCCTCACCGATCCAATAGTACTTTTTACCACGGGGGTCCGTCTTCTCCACGACCGCACTTCCATTATGGGTCCATCTCCCCTGTTGAGTGATCTTATAGGACTTGATCTCTCTTTCATCAAGATTGGGGACATTGATGTTGAGCAATGTGCCTTTAGGAAGGCCTTTTTTAAGGATATGGCGCGCCACCCTTCGGGCAAACTGGGCAGCCGGGTTGAACTTAAAATGGCTCCTTGAAACCAGGGAGATGGCAAAGGAAGGGATCCCCAGCAGAGTCCCCTCAAAGGCGGCTGAAACCGTTCCGGAATAGGTGACATCGTCCCCCAGGTTTCCTCCCTTGTTGATGCCTGACACGACAAGCTGCGGCCACCCGGGCAGAATGGCATTGACCCCGAGATAAACACAATCGGCCGGGGTCCCGTCCACGGCGTAGACATTCTTCTTGATTCTTTCCACTCGAAGGGGACGGTGCAGGGTGAGGGAGTGAGCGATGGCGCTCTTTTCCCTGTCCGGGGCAACGACAAAAACTTCCCCGATTTCCTGGAGAGCCTTTGCTAAGACCAGAATGCCTTGCGAATGGATTCCATCGTCATTGGTAACTAAAATGCGGAACGGCTTGGCCATATTCCATAGAGAGGGGAAGATGGTCGGGGCGAGAGGATTTGAACCTCCGACACCTGACACCCCATGCCAGTGCGCTACCAGGCTGCGCTACGCCCCGACGGAAAAAACGGATCGATGGAATAATGGAAAACTGGAATATTGGGTGAAGAAAAAGAAAAGGAATTGATTCAATCCTTTTAAAACCCATGAATCCATTGTTCCAGTATTCCATGATTCCAAATTCTTATATCTTCAGTATATTCAATTTCATCAAAAAAGTCCAGACCAATCGACCACCACGGCCGTTCCTTGGGCGGTCACCAGCCACATGACCATATCATGATGCGTCCCCACAATCCGATAGCCCAGCTCCACCCCGATGACGGTATTTCCTCCCATCTCAACGGCCTCATCTTCAATTCGCCTATTCCAGCATTCCTCTAATCCCCTTCAGTTCCTCCCGGATGGCCACCAGAAGGTCGCGATCTTTTCCACCGGGTCTCTTTTCAACCAGTCTCAGCCTCACCTTGTTGTTCTCCGAACGCTCAAGATCCCGTATTCTTTTCTTTGCCCCGGAGATGGTAAACCCCTCTTCATAAAGGAGTTTTTTAATTTTCAGGATAAGGTCCAGATCTTTCCTGCGGTAGAGTCGCTGGAGTGACCCTCCCTTGTGCGGCTTGATGATCTTAAACTCCGACTCCCAATAACGGAGTACATGGGGTTTGATCCCCGTGATCCGACTCACCTCTCCGATCCGGTAATAGAGTCTCTCCAGAGAGACGGGATTTTCCATTTCTCGCTTTCTCAGCAGTCTGTTCATAGGTCCACCTCGCGCCGTTGACCATCCTCTTCCGGGGATGGGAATAGACCGTCCCTGACTCTTATGCCCAGGTCAGCTAACTCCGGAGAGTTTGGCTATTCAGTTGGCGTTTCTTTCCGGTTGAGACCACCCTTCAACACCTGGCTCGGTTTGAAAGTCAAAATCCGCCTCGGAGTAATTTCGATATCATCTCCTGTCTGAGGGTTACGGCCTCTTCTTGACCTCTTGTTCCGGACGACAAAGTTCCCGAAACCCGAGATCTTGATCTTGTCCTCATGCCGGAGGTGCTCTTTGATGATATCAAAGATGGACTCCACGATTTTGGCCACCTCTTTTTTAGAAAATCCGACCTTCTCATAAATGGCCTCTACAATATCGACCTTTGTCATGGCCTGCCTCCTCCTTTCTCCGAAATCTTTACCCCGTAAGAAAGCCCCGTCCTTCCTAATAAGGAGACCAGGAACTCAGGAAAAATCATAAATTTTTTCTTTGAATTGTTTCCTGCTTTCATGGCTTCCTAATTCCTAACGGGATTTACCCTCTCAATTCCGCCCCAAAGATTTCCCTCAACCGAGAGATGACCTTCTCGTGATACTGGTTTACTTCATCGTCCGTCAGGGTCCGGTCGCCGGCCTGATACCGGATCCGATAAGAGAAGCTTTTCTTCCCCTGAGGGACCTGATGCCCCCGATAGACATCAAAAAGCTTGACTTCGTCGATCAGGGGTTGCCGGAGCAAATGAATCGCCTCTTCCACTCTTTCCGCTTCGAGGTGATCTTCGACCACGACGGAGAGATCCCGATGGATCGCCGGAAATTTCGGGAGGGGGCGAAATTTACTTTCCTCCCCCGCATATTTCCCCATCCGTTCAAAATCGACTTCAAAGAGAAAAATCTTCCCCGGAATTCCATAATCGCTCGATACCTGGGGATGGATCTCGCCCAGAAGCCCAATCTCTTCTTTTCCGAGGAGGACTCTCGATGACGTTCCGGGATGGAGATAGGGGACATCCGCGGCCCTGCCGAAGGCGACCCCTTTGATCCGAAGATATTCGAAGAGATCTTCGAGGAATCCTTTGACGTCGTAGAAATCGACCGCCCTTCGCGGACAGGCCCAATGGGGATCTCCATCCATTCCCATGGCCAGCCCTGTGAGGTATTTGGTTTCCCGGGGGAGCCTTTCCCCTGCGATGTTCAGATAGACTTTCTTCAACTCAAAAATCATGAGGTTGACATTCTTGTGAGAGAGATTGTATCGTGCGGTCTCGATCAGGCCCGGGATCAGCGAGGTTCTCATGACGGAAGAGTCCTCCGTCAAGGGGTTCAGGATCGGAAGGCATTTCATCCTCGGGTCCCCCGGCGAAAGGCGGAGGGCATTCATGGAATGGGGAGCGGTAAAGCTGTAAGTGATCACCTCGTGGTAACCATGCCGGACGAGGAGGTCTTTTACCTTTTGTTCAAGGATCAGTTCCCTGCCCTTTTCCTCGGAAGAAGGGGGGCCCTGAGGAAGGGTGAGCGGAATATTCTCATACCCGCTTAGGCGGGCCACCTCTTCCACCAGATCGATCTCCCTTTCGAGATCGCCGCGGAAGGACGGAGGCGTCACACTCAATCTTCCCTCGGCCTCCTCCCGTACATCCAGTTCCAGATGCTCAAGATAAGTTCTAACCTGCCCGATCGGAATCGAGGTCCCCAGAATCCGGTTCACGTTTCGAACATCCAAAAGAATCGGGTTGGGACGGATCGGTTTCGGATAAGCATCTATAACCCCTTCCACCCCCCTTGCTCCTGCGATTTCCTGAATCAATGAAGCGGCCCGGTTGGCCGCAGTGAGCGCTCCCCCGTAATCCACTCCTCTTCCGAACCGGTAAGAGGCTTCCGTCTCAAAACCGAGCTTTTTGGAAGTCCTCCGGTTGTTCGCGGGCTGAAAGTAAGCGCTTTCCAGAAGGACAGTCCTGGTTTCAGCCCTGATCTCCGAGTTGAGGCCCCCCATGATGCCGGCAAGAGCCACCGGCTTGACACCATCGCAGATCATGAGCATCTCTTCATCGAGACTCCGTTTGACTCCGTCCAGCGTGGTAAACGCCTCGCCCCGTCGGGCCCTTCGAACCACAATTCGCCTCTCCTCCAGCAGCTCGAAATCGAAGGCGTGGAGGGGCTGCCCATATTCGATCATCGCATAGTTCGTCACATCGACGACGTTATTGATGGAACGAATGCCTATCTTTTCCAACCGATTCCTCAGCCAATGCGGAGAAGGGCCGATCTTCACTCCTTCAATCATGCGCGCCACATAACGGGGACAGAGATCCGGATCCAGGATCGTAACTGAGGTTTTCTCGTCAATCTCACCCCCCTGGCTGGAGAGTGTAACGGGGGGATACTTCACCCGTTGCTGAGTGAGGGCCGCAATCTCTCTTGCCACGCCGATGACGCAGAGGCAGTCCGGGCGGTTGGGCGTGATGCTTACCTCAAGGATTGTATCCTTCAGTCCGATCACATCCCCAAAATCCGCTCCGAGAGGGGCATCAGGATTTAAAATCATAATCCCGGAGGCGTCCTGTCCCATACCCAGTTCAATCTCGGAGCAGAGCATCCCCTCCGAGACCTCTCCCCTGATCTTTGACCTCTTGATCTCAACTCCGATGGGCAGTTTTGCTCCGACCCGGGCCAGGGGAACCCTGTGCCCTTCCCGGATATTCGTGGCCCCGCAGACAACCGAAAACCTCTCCTCGCCGGTCTTGGCTTCGACCAAGACAAGACGGTCCGCATTGGGGTGCCGCCGGATCGATGCGATCTCAGCGACAATGATTTTCTCAAATCCCTGGCCCGTCGGTATGGCCGCTTCAACCTCTAACCCTCCCATGGTCAGAAGGTTGACCAGATCCTTCACCTCCATCCGGATGTCCACATAATCCCTGAGCCAGTTGAGACTGATCTTCATAATACTCCAATTGGGGATTTCGGATTGCGGAATTCGGAATCTTCACTACGCAATCCACATTCAGCATTCCGCATTTTAGAATTGCCTAAGAAACCTCAGATCATTCGTATAGAATAGGCGAATGTCATGGATGCCAAACTTCAACATGGCGATCCGCTCAATTCCCATTCCGAATGCAAAACCGGTCACCTCCTCCGGATTGTAATCGACGAAACGATAGACGGCGGGATCGACCATGCCGGAGCCTAAAATTTCGAGCCATCCCGTGTTCGAACAAACGCTGCATCCCCTGCCTCCACAGATGAAGCATTCGATGTCGATCTCCGCACTCGGTTCGGTAAAGGGGAAAAAACTGGGGCGGAACCTCAGGTTAGTCTCTTTTCCGAACATTCGGTGGACGAAGACGGTCAAGACCCCTTTGAGGTCCGAAAAAGTGATCCCCCGATCCACCAGGAGGCCTTCGACTTGATGAAACATGGGAGAGTGCGTCGGGTCGGAATCGCATCGGTAAACCACCCCGGGACAGATCACGCGCACAGGCGGTCTTCTCTTCTCCATCGTCCTCACCTGGACGGGAGAGGTATGCGTTCTCAAGACCACATCCTCCGAGATGAAGAAGGTGGCCTGCATCTCCCTGGCGGGATGTCCCTTGGGGATGTTGAGGGCTTCGAAGTTATAATAGTCCAGTTCCACCTCCGGCCCTTCGACCACTTCAAAGCCCAACAGGGAGAAGATGTGTACGATCTCATCCAGGGTCTGGGTCAGGGGATGCCTTCTCCCGAAGTCCATCCTTCTGCCCGGAAGCGTTACATCAATTCTCTCTTTGGCCAGCGACTCTCTTCTTTCACGCTCCCGGATGTCCTCGAGGGCTTGCTCAATCCTTGCCTCAAGCTTCTCCTTGATCTCATTTGCCCTCCGGCCTATCTGTTTTCTTTCTGCCTCGGGAAGGGATCCCAGCCGTTTGAGAAGTTGTGTGAGGCTACCCTTCCTTCCCAATATCCTGACACGGATCTCGGCAACATCCATCTCTGTCTTTGCCTCGGAGAGGGAGGCCTGGCATTCCTCGCGAATCTTTTCAAGCTCCTCTTTCAACGCTCTTTTCCCTAAAGGATTCCCTTGAGTCCCTTATGAATGAAACCGGGTTAGGCTTTTGTTTTTTCAACTTCTGTACCGGCCTTAGCCAGCTCTACAATCTTCAGGAAAGCCGAGGGATCGCTCACTGCCAGTTCGGCCAATATCTTCCGGTCTAACTCGATATGAGCTTTCTTCAAGGCATCCATCAAGACGCTATAGGTCATGCCGTGAATCCTCGCGGCTGCATTGATCCGGGTGATCCACAATCTCCGGAAATCCCTCTTTCTTGTCCGGCGGTCCCTGTAGGCGTAAGCTAAAGCGCGGTGGACGGCGTCCACAGCCGTTCGATAGAGTCGGCTTCGTCCTCCCACATAGCCCTTGGCCATCTTAAGAACCTTCTTTCTTCTTGTCCTGGTCTTCGGTCCACCTTTTACTCTCGGCATGGAACATGCTCCTTCCTTAGGTTAATCAATTTTACCGGGTAACGGTGTAAAGAAGGAAGAGACGATAAACGTAGCCTTCTATGAACGATACGGGCATCCTTCCCGTTCCCGGTTTCCCATTTGGTTTTTAAACATAAGGAATTAATCTTTCAATTCCCTTGATATTTGCTTCCTCGACCATTTTGGGTCTCCTGAGACCCCGTTTCCGGTTTGCCGATTTCTTTGTCAGGATATGTCGGGAAAACACCTTCTTCGCCTTCACTTTCCCGGTCCCGGTTTTTTTGAATCGTTTGGCCGCCCCACGATTCGTTTTTAATTTAGGCACACTGTCCTCCTTTTCTTGAGCAGGTAGGGAACGGTTTCAAACCTTTCCCTATTCCGGTTTTCTTATAAAATATAGATTATGCTGGCTTCTGGCTTTGCAGGGGAGCCAGAATCATCACATAATTCCTGCCTTCAAACTTTGGGGGTTGCTCAATCTTCCCCCATTCTTTCGCTTGTTCCATGACCCGCTCCATCATCTGCCTGCCTAAGTCGGCATGAGCGATCTCCCTTCCCCTGAAGATGATGGTGATCTTGGTCTTATTGCCCTCTTTTAAAAACCGCTCAATATGCCGGAGCTTAAACTGTAAATCATGTTCCTCCGTCTTTGATCTCAGTTTCACTTCCTTGAGATGGATCACGGCCTGTTTCTTCTTGGCGTCATGGGCTTTTTTGCTCTGCTGATACTTGAACTTCCCGTAGTCCATGATGCGGCAGACCGGCGGTTCCGACTTCGGTGAAACCTCGACCAGGTCCAAATCGGCGTCGGCCGCTGCCCGAAGCGCCTCTACCAGAGGTAAGACCCCCAACTGTCTCCCTTCAGGGTCGATGACCCTGAGTTCCCTTGCCCGAATTTCCCGATTCACCCGCACATCCCTGGCGATAATTCCCACCTCCTTCTTAAATCCCCCCTACCCCCCCTTTATCAAACAAGGGGGATGGGGGGTTATAATTTTGGATAATCTGATTCAACCGTCTGGATGAATTCTTCAACGCCCATCGGACCCATTGTCTCGCCGTTTCGTTTGCGTGGAGAAACGGTCCCTTCCTTCTCCTCTTTTTCCCCTATGATCAGCATATAGGGAATCTTCTGAACCTGAGCCTCCCTCACCTTGAATCCAAGCTTCTCATTCCTGAGATCCTTTTCGGCACGGATCCCTTTGACGATCAACCGGCGATAAACCTGCTCGGCGTAAACGTTTTGCCGCTCCGTCACCGTTAACACCGTGGCTTGAACAGGGGCAAGCCAGACCGGGAAACCTCCTGCATAGTGCTCGATGAGCACCCCGATGAATCTTTCCATGGCTCCGAGAATCACGCGGTGAAGCATGACGGGCCGATGACGCTCTCCGTCGCTTCCCACATAGGTGAGATCGAACCTCTCGGGCATGGCAAAGTCAACCTGAATGGTGGCGCACTGCCATTTGCGATTCAGAGCGTCTTTGAGCTTCACATCGATCTTGGGGCCATAAAAGGCCCCATCCCCTTCATTGATTTCAAAAGGCAGGTTCTTTCCCTCCAGGGTGTTGAGCAGGGCCTCGGTTGCCTTCTCCCAGTCCTCGTCGGTTCCGATCGACTTCTCGGGCCGGGTGGACAACTCCATCTCATATTCGAAACCGAAAACCTTCATCACATCATCAACGAATTCGATGATCGCATAGATTTCGTCGTTCAACTGGTCGGGGCGGCAGAGGATATGGGCGTCATCCTGCGTAAACCCCCTCACCCGGAGGAGGCCATGGAGTTCACCCGACTTTTCATGGCGGTGAACCGTACCCAGTTCAAAGTAACGAAGCGGAAGATCCCGATAACTCCGAATCTGCGATCTGTAGATCAGCATGTGGGCCAGGCAGTTCATCGGTTTGATCCCGTATTCGGTATCCTCCACCTTGGTAAAATACATCTTGTCGCGGTAGTTCTCGAAATGTCCGGACCGCTTCCACAGGTCCAACCTGAGAAGCTGGGGGCCGATGACGATCTGGTAGCCCCGCTTCAGGTGCTCTTTTCTCTCAAAATCCTCGAGAACGGTCCTCAGGAGGGCGCCTTTCGGATGATAGATCACCAGGCCCGGCCCGGCTTCCTCACTGATGCTGAACAGGTCCAGTTCTCTCCCCAATTTCCGGTGATCCCGTTTCCGGGCCTCCTCAAGCATATGGAGATAATCTTTCAGCCCCTGCGGGTCCGGAAAGGCCGTCCCGTAAATCCGCTGGAGTACCTGATTCCGGGCATCCCCTCTCCAATAGGTTCCTGAAACATTAAGGAGTTTAAATGCCTTGATCTTTCCCGTCGAAGGAAGATGAGGCCCCTCGCAAAGGTCCGTGAAACTCCCGTTACGGTAAAGCGAGACGCGGTCGGGAAGATCTTCAAGATGCTCAACCTTATAGGATTCTCCCATTCTCTCAAAAACTTCGGTGGCCTCCCCTTTCGATACTTCCTTTCTGAAAAAGGGTTCGTTCTTTTCGATGATCTCCGCCATTCTCTTTTCGATGGCCTCAAGGTCCTGTGGCGAGAAGGTCCGGTCATAATCGAAATCGTAATAGAACCCGGTATCCGTGGACGGACCAAAGGTGAGCTTGACGGAAGGATAGAGCTCTTTCACTGCCTGGGCCATGACATGGGCAGAGGAATGACGCAAGATATCAAGGCCTTTTCTCGAATGGATGGAGATAAAAGAGACCGATGCATCCCTTTCCAGCGGTTTCGAAAGATCAACCAAGGCGCCGTCCACCTGCGCGGCTACAGCCCCTTCGTCAGCGAATTCAAATGGTTTCGCACCTTTTGCAAACAGTCTCTTTGAACCATCGGGAAAAGTTATGGCGATTTGCTCTTCCATTTCTACCTGAATCGAAATGGAAGAGGCATCATCCATCGGAAAAATGAATGATGCCTCTCCATGATTTTTTTCTAAAATGTATTTTTTTTCAATAAGTTATCTTCCACTTCTTTATAAATCGATTCAAATGGTAGGCACGTGGGGATTTGAACCCCAGACTTCTACCGCGTCAAGGTAGCGCTCTCCCCCTGAGCTACGTGCCTACAAACCTCCTTCCTGCATCCTTGCAGGTTATCATAATTCCTTGTATGTATAGCCCCCTTTTTCATTATTGTCAAGAAAATTATCAGGTTATCCTTCTATACCCTGAAAACTATGCCTTGAAAACCAGTCCCCCTTTTCTGGTGTCCATGTCGACGTTGACCGTATCTCCCTCCTTAAATTTTCCTTCCAGTATCTTCATTGCTAATTTATCCTGGATTTCCCTTTGAATCACCCGCTTAAGGGGACGGGCGCCGTATGCTGGATCGAACCCTTCCTTAGCCAGAAATTCCTTTGCTTTTTCAGTGATTTTCAGGGCTATCCGTCTTTCGAGCAACCTCTTTTCAAGTTTTTTGGCCTGGATCTCAACGATTGCCTTAATCTCTTCCATTCCGAGGCCATGGAAGATGATCAACTCATCGACCCGGTTTAAAAATTCCGGTTTGAACTGGGCCTTCACCGCCTCCATCACCCGTCGCTTCATCTCCTCGTAATCGCTCTCCCCCAGATCCACGATCCACTGGCTCCCGATGTTGGAGGTCATGATCACCACCGTATTCTTAAAATCGACCGTCCTTCCATGGCCATCGGTTAACCGCCCGTCATCGAGAATCTGCAAAAGAAGGTTAAATACCTCGGCATGGGCTTTCTCAATTTCGTCCATCAGGACAATCGAGTAAGGCCTTCTCCGAACCGCCTCCGTGAGGAACCCGCCTTCCTCGTAGCCCACGTATCCGGGAGGCGCTCCGATCAGCCGTGCCACGGAGTGTTTTTCCATGAATTCGGACATATCGATCCTCACCATGGCCTGCTCGTCATCAAACAGAAATTCGGCCAGGGCCCGGGCTAACTCCGTTTTTCCCACGCCGGTTGGCCCCATGAAAATGAACGAACCGATGGGCCGGTTCGGATCCTGCAACCCGGCCCTCGCCCTTCTCACCGCATTTGAAACCGCAACGATCGCATCCTCCTGCCCGACCACTCTCTGACGCAGCCTCTCCTCCATACGGATGAGCTTTTCGACCTCCCCTTCCAGCATCCTTGAGACCGGTATGCCCGTCCATTTGGAAACGACCTCGGCTACATCCTCTTCATCCACTTCCTCCTTGAGCATCTTACCCTCTTTCTGAAGGTCGGAAAGTTTCTCTTCTTCCTTTTTCATCTCCCCCTCGAGATGGGACATCTCTCCATACTGCAATTCGGCCAGTTTCGAGTAGTCGGCCTCGCGTTCTGCCTCCTTCATCATCTGTTTTGTCTTCTCCATCTGTTCCTTAATCTGCTGGATTCGCAAAATGGCCTTCTTCTCGTTCTCCCACCTCAGTTTCTTCTCCTGGACTTCGTTCTTCAGATCCGCAAGTTCCTCCTCAAGCTTCTTCAATCTCTCAACTGAGGCTTTATCCTTCTCCTTCTTCAGGGCTTGCCGCTCAATCTCCAATTGCATCACTTTTCGCTGAACTTCGTCCAGCTCCATGGGCACGCTGTCAATCTCGATTCTTAATCGGGAGGCAGCCTCATCGATCAGATCGACCGCTTTATCCGGAAGGAAACGGTCGGAGATGTAACGGTGGGAAAGCATGGCAGCGGCGAGGATCGCCGAGTCCTTGATCTTTACGCCGTGGTGAACCTCGTATCTCTCCTTCAATCCCCTCAGGATTGCAATCGTATCCTCTACTGAAGGCTGGGCCACAAAGATCGGTTGAAACCTCCTCTCAAGGGCCGCGTCTTTCTCGACATATTTGCGATATTCGTTGAGCGTGGTGGCGCCCACACACCGCAGTTCTCCCCTGGCCAGGGCGGGCTTGAGCATGTTGGAGGCATCGATCGCGCCTTCCGCGGCGCCGGCTCCCACCAGGGTGTGGAGCTCATCGATGAAGAGGATGATGTTTCCCGCGGCGGCCGTGATTTCTTTCAAGACGGCCTTTAACCTCTCTTCGAACTCTCCTCGGAATTTTGCGCCGGCGATCAGGGCTCCCAGGTCGAGGGCCACCAGTCTCTTGTTCTTCAGGGTCTCGGGAACATCGCCCTTGACGATTCGCTGGGCCAGCCCTTCGACAATCGCCGTCTTCCCCACCCCCGGCTCACCGATGAGCACAGGATTATTCTTGGTCCTCCTTGAGAGAACCTGGATGACCCTGCGGATTTCATCATCCCTTCCGATCACGGGATCGAGTTTTCCCTTCCTTGCCTCCTCCGTAAGGTCCCGGCTGTATCGCTTCAACGCCTGGTATTTTTCCTCCGGGTTCTGGTCCGTTATCCGGTGAGATCCCCTGATCTCCTGCAACACCCTAAAAATGGCGTCCTTTGTCACCCCATTTCTCTGCAGGATCTGAGAAGCAGCGCCTCCTTTTTCATCCGTAATCGCGATTAACAGGTGCTCCGTGGAGAGATACTCATCCGTCAGCCTCTCCGCCTCTTTCCATGCCGCATTCAGAATCTCGTTCAGCCGGCTCGAAAGGTAGACCTGCCCCACCCCTCCTCCGGTCACCTTTGGAATACGATTCAACTCCCCCTCGAGTTGGGAGGCGAGGACGGTCGGATTGGCTCCGAGTTTCTGGATGATGGGAATCACAATCCCCTCTTTCTGTGTAAGAAGGGCGGTTAAAAGATGCTCTACATCGATTTGTTGATGGTTCCTCTGCTCGGCAACACCTTTCGCGCCCTGCAAGGCCTCCTGGGCTTTTAATGTGAATTTATCTATATTCATTCCTGTTACCCCCTGTTGGCTATTCAACGAATAAAATAATCATCCACCGGGGATTTTGCAAACAGATCTTTCCAATTATTTTAAGACTTCTGCTAAGCGGATGAATTCCTGGATGGTGAGTGTCTCGGGCCTTCTTCCGGGGTCGATCCCTGCCTTCTCAATCCTCTTCTCAGGCAATGGAGGGAGGGAAATACCGGAGTGTTTTAACGAATTGGCCAGAGTCTTTCTCCGGTGGCTGAAGCTTGCCTTCGCCACCTGCCTAAGCCAATCCTCATCCTCCGCTTTCATCATCAAATCATCTCTCCAGGCGATTCGGACAACGGCGGATTCAACCTTGGGAGGAGGAAAGAAGGCGGAAGGTTTGATAAAAAATTGGACGGATGGATGGGAAACCATCTGGATCAAGACGGATAAAGCGCCATACTCTTTCCCGCCGGGACGGGCAATCATCCTTTCAACCACCTCCCTTTGCAACATCAACGTCAGGTTGGAAAAGAGCTTTCTCGATTCGATGAAACGAAAGAGAAGTGGTGTGGAAATCTGGTAGGGCAGATTGGCTACAACTTTAAGAGGTTTTCCCGCTTGATGGAAGAATGAACTGAAATCAACTCTTAAGATATCTGCCAAAATGATCTTTATGTTGGGGATGTCCGACACCTTCTGTCTTAATCGTTCAACCAGCGGTGAATCGATTTCAACGGCAATCACCCTGGCGGCCTTTTGTGCCAGGGCCAGCGTCATCTCCCCCAGTCCCGGACCGACTTCGAGAACCGCATCTTCCCTCTGAACCTCTGCCGCACGGATCACTTTGGCTAATATGTTTCGATCAATAAGAAAATGCTGTCCAAGTTTCTTTCTTGGAGATAAACCATATTCTGCCAATTCTTTTCGTATGGATACCAAAGATGACTGACCTCGGAAAATACGAAATTCGAATATCGAAGCCCGAAACAAATCCAAAATTCAAATCTCAAAATTCAAAACATTCAATTTGTTTGGGACATTTGATTTTTGAGATTCGTGCTTGTTTCGAATGGGTCCTGCTGGACGCTTCGCCCGGATTTCGCGCTTCGAATTTTAAATTCATCGGAGGGGTAAATTTGAAAAAGCATTGAGTGATAATGGTGACCTTACCCCCTTCTTCAAATATTCATATCCGACCACGCCCACCATGGCCGCATTGTCCGTGCAGAAGATTGGGGAAGGAATATAAACTCGCATCCTCTGCCTGAGTGCTTCCTCTCCCATTCTTTGTCGTAAAAGCCGGTTGGCCGCCACCCCTCCGGAGATGACCACCCTCTTCAAACCCTCGTGTTGAGCTGCCCGAAAAGTCTTTTTCACAAGGACATCGACGACCGCCTCCTGAAAACTTGAAACGATATCCCGGATCATCTCTTCCGTAATCCCTCCGGGCGGTTCGGAATGGGCCCTCACGAAATGAACCACCGCTGTCTTCACCCCGCTGAAACTGAAATCAAACGAATCTTTCCCGAGGGAGGCCCTTGGAAACCGGATCGCCTTTGGATTTCCCTCCATGGAGAGTTCATCGATGATCGGCCCGCCCGGATATCCCAGTCCCAGAAGTTTTGCAACTTTATCAAAAGCCTCACCTGCCGCATCATCCCTCGTCTGGCCTACCCTTTTAAATGTTCCAAACCCGTCCACGCGAAAGACAGAGGTGTGTCCTCCGGAAACCACCAGGCCGATGAAGGGGAACTTTGGAGGTTTCTCTTCAAGGAAAGCGGCCGAGAGGTGCGCTTCGATATGATTGACTCCAACGAAAGGGACTCTTGCAGCAAAAGCCAGTGATTTCGCAAAAGAGAGACCTATGAGCAGGGATCCCACCAGCCCTGGCCCCTGAGTGACTGCGATCCCATCGATCTGTTTGAACGTGACCCTTGCCCTCTCCAGTGCCTCGTTCACAATGGGAACGATCATTTCGATATGTTTTCTCGAAGCCAGCTCCGGTACGACCCCGCCGTATTTCTGATGGACAGAAACCTGCGAGGAAACCACATTGGAGAGGATCTTTCTCCCGTTCAGCAGGACCGCCGCTCCCGTATCATCGCACGACGTCTCAATCGCCAAAATTCTCATTGGGGCCAGGTCTATATTCTTAGCATTTTTCCTTTTGAACTTAAAATCCTGGTGACAACGGACAAGCCATGATTTTCTTATATCATTCTCAAAAAGGTTATGCAAACATAATCGGCCCGGCCCCGATTCACAAGGTCTGTCGGAGGGTTCATTTCTTCTCCAGTTTCCCGGACGGAGAGAAACACCTAAGATAGGAAGAGGAAAAGCGGAAAACGGCGATAGGGACAGGATCCCTCCCGTCCCTATCGTTTTGATAATACAAAGTGGGTCAAGATCATTATCGCCCAGTTCGGGGCTGGGAGGCAGTCCCTTTCGCAGTGCTCCCTGTTGATGTGTTTCCTGCACCCTTGGTCCCATGATTTTTGCCTCCCGAGGCAAAAACCATGCCTGCGCTAAAAACCAGGGTCAATAGAATAACGATCAGCTTTTTCAAACCATTCCCCCCCTTTCCTTTTTTAGATTTCTGACTTTTAAGATATCAGCATGATTTATGCCAGATTCATAATATAAATAAAATGAAAATGGAAGCAAATGGAAAAAAGGAGAGGATAAATGATTAGGATTTCTGCGAGGTTTTTGAAAAAGAAAACGTCCTGAAGAACAAATTGGAAAGGTTATGCACAAAAATGTAAGGTTATTTGCCTTCATCTGCAGGAAACCAAAATACATGTGCCCCGGATAGTTTTTACTGAATATTTTTACCCGAAAACTATTGTGTTTTTAATCCGTATCTGCTATAGGTTTCCCATGGACGGCGCTGATCCGTTCTATGCTTTCGATACTGTTCCGTTAAATTTTAAAAGAAAAAAGTTTCGGGCTGATTTCAACAAATTCCTTGATTGAATCTGAGAAACAGGGGGGACTGAGCAATGAGGAATGTTATTCTGGTTGGGATATGCATGTGTTGCCTTCTGCTGCCGATTCACACGGGGGCTGCAAAAGAAGGGTTTCGTATCGTTTATCCTGCCGACCGCAGCGTCGTTAAATGGGAGAGAATCAGGATCATCGGGGTGGCCACGGATCCATCCGTCAAGAATGTTACGTGCCAGGTGAAGGGAGGGGAGGTCCTGGGAACAACAACCGTTCCTGTCCTCAAGGGGGCCTTCACCGTTGCAATTCGCCTCAAGAAGGGACTGAATGAAATATCGGTTCAGGACCAGGCCGGCAGGATGACACAACCGCTCTCGATCCACTTTTCAACAGAGGATGCCAGGCCTCCTGAAGGCTTCCGGCCTTATACCATCCATTTCCCGATAGAGAGAGAAGACCAATGCCAGGATTGTCATGCCTTAAAGGGAGAACCTTTCTCTTATAAGAAAATGATTCCCAGCGCGACCTGCGTCTCCCCCCAGTGCCACTCCCAGATGGGAAAGGCAAATTTTGTCCATGGGCCGGTTGGTTCGGGAACATGCATCGCCTGCCACAATCCCCATGGCACGCCTTTCAAAAACATGATGACCAGGCCGGGGGCGGAAGGTTGCTACATCTGCCATGAAACGGAAGCGGAAGAATTTAAGGGGAAGTCGGTCCATGCACCCGTATCAGAAGGCGGGTGCAGCGATTGCCATGACCCACATCAATCTCCTCTCCGCTACCAATTGAAAAGCTCCTCCCGACAGGAATTCTGCTTTAATTGCCATGACGCTAAGCTCGTTAAGCAGGCCAACCTCCATGAACCGCTCAAAGGCGGGGATTGCATTGCCTGCCACCATGCGCACGCTTCGCCCAATAAGAAATTATTGACCCTGCCTTCGGAAAAGCTCTGCTACTCCTGCCATCAAGACATCGAGAAAGGTTTAAATAAAAAATACGTCCACCCCATCATCAAAGAGAATTGCCAGGAATGCCATGATCCTCACGCCTCCTCACAGAAGGCCTTGCTGCGAAAAGTGCAGAATCAACTGTGCATTGAGTGCCATCAAACCATCCATCCGAAAACCACCCAATCCATTGCCCAGGCCAAGTTCCCTCACCAGCCAGTTCAAAAAGGGGAGTGTTCGGCGTGCCACGGCGTTCATTTCACCGATTTTGAAAAACTACTGAAGGCTCCGCTCAAGGAAATTTGTTTTACCTGCCATCAGGACCTGGGAGAAAAAACCAGAACAAGCAAATATTTTCATGGTCCTGTGGAGCAGAATGACTGCGCCGCCTGCCATCAAACCCATGGATCGCTTTTTCCGAGGATCTTAAAAAACTATTTCCCGGTCGAATTTTATATCTCCTACAAGACGGAGAACTATGCCATCTGTTTCGACTGCCACAACAAGGATATCGCCCTCCACCCCAAGACGCTGGAGCTGACGAGCTTTCGAAACGGAGACCGCAATCTTCATTTTGTCCATGTGAATAAGGAAAGAAAAGGAAGAAGCTGCAAGGCATGCCACGAAGTCCATGCCGGGAACCAGCCGAAACACATCAGGAAAGAAGTGCCTTACGGAAAGATGTGGAGCTATCCCATTCATTTTACGAAGACCCCCACGGGAGGCACCTGCGTGGTCGGTTGCCACAAACCCTTCACCTATGACCGGGCAAAACCGGTAAAATACTGATAGGGTTTTTCTCTTTACCCATCGACTTTCCGAGGCCGGCGATAGAGGAGATATCTTATCAATAAGAAAATCGGATTCCCCAGATTCATGTCTCTCCTCTTCCCAGTTATTCTTGCCGGAATGCTTTCTCCTACGGGTGTCTCTGCGTTTCGCAACCTCGAGATCGGGGAGAAAGCCCCCGAGATTCAATTGAAGGACCTTGACGGCAACGACATTGTCCTCCCATCGATCAAGGGGGGCAAGGTGGTGCTTCTTTTCTGGGGCATCGACACCCCTGTCAAGGAGAAAAGGTCTTTGAGCGTTATGAATCGGCTGGAGGGCCTTTACCGCCGGCTCAAGGGTGATGGCCTTTATTTGATCTCCATTATTTCGGATCCCGATGCCAAAGAGAAGGTCAAAAAGTTAAGGCGCGCCCATGACTGGTCCCATCCTATGCTCCTTGATGATAAAAGGGAAGTGTACGGCGCCTATGGAGTTCATGTGATTCCGACTGCAGGCATCCTGGATGAGGAAAGGAGGCTTCTCAAGGCCTTTCCTTACACCCACTCGCTTGACGAGATCGTGGAAGGAGAAGTCCTGGTGGCCATGGGGAAGAAAACAGCCGAGGAATGGGAAAAAGAGCGTCAACCCAGGGGCGATCCCCAACCGGAAAACAAAAAGAAGGCCCAGGCCCATTTCAATCTCGGGAAGAATCTTTTTGAAAAAGGTTCTCAAGAGAGGGCCAGGGAAGAATGGTTGAAAGCCATCCAGCTGGATCCCGGCCATGCCGATGCATACGTAGGGCTGGGGATGATCCATCTCAAAGAGAAGAACCCAAAAGAGGCCATTGAATTCTTTGAGAGGGGAATCGGCCTGAATCCCAATTTAAGACAGGGGTCCGTCGGGATCGCGCTCTCTTTGGAATTGATGGGGGAGAATACAAAAGCCATCAAAAGGCTGGAAGATCTGCTGCAAGACCGGCACGAGACTCCCGAGGTCCATTACCATCTCGGAAGGCTCTATGAAAAGGAAGGACAGAAAGAACGCGCTTTATTGGAATATAAAAAGGCGCTTCAATCCTTTTTTAAGACCGATTGATTGCCTTTGGGCCGTTCCCAAAAGGATATCTTCTCCCCGGGATCTCCTTTCGCACCGGCCAGACTACGGGATATCCCGCTGATAATTCCTCCCCTTGTGGTTGATTCCATGACATCTCAAAGAGCAGGCCCCCGCAGACCGCCCCCGGTCCTCAAACTGAAGGATCCCCTGATCATTGGGAAAAACAATCATTTTATCAAAGTTAATGAGGTGCGGATTCGTCGCCACCCCGTGGGGGTCATGACAGGCGGTGCAGGGAGTCCTCTCATCCACGATATGTTTCCGGTGTTTTGTAAAACTTTGACCGGACAGGATCGAATTCCGGTCATGACATTTGTAACAAAGAGCGTAGGCCTGGGCGCTTTCGATCGTGTAATCCGCTGTAACCATCTGCCTTTCCAAAAGGGGCCTCCAGATCGATCCGTGGGGTCCGCTGGGCCCGACCCCTCCTGCCTTTTGACCCGAATCGTTGTTGTGACAATCGGTGCAGTAAATGAGGCTGGAGGTGGTGTAAGGAATGAGAAGGCTTGGGCAGTCCGCATTTTTCCCGACCGCCTCAACCGGATGATAAGAGGCATTGGAGGGTTTGAATCTGTATCGAAGATTGGGCTCGAAGAGATAACGGGTCACAAGAAGGGGCTTTGTCCCAGGGTTGTCCGCGTGGCAACGGTAACATAATTCATACTCGTAAGTAAGGGGAAAAACGACCGTCCCGGAAGAAGAAATCCCCGCGACATTTGATATCCTCCCCGAGGCCATCGGCGGGTTTGCAGTAGCGGCGTTGGCGGAATGGGGATTATGGCAATCGGCGCATTCCACGTGGCGAGTCGCCCAGAGGGGATCTTCGTCCGGAAAATGGATTCCCTTGCTGCCCTCCACGGGGTGGCGATAGGGCTTCATGAATTCGTTCTTCAGATTCCTGGAGGCCACGTTTCCATTATGGCAGGGATAACAATTTTCCTCTTCCACATCGTAATTCAGCAGCCTCTCTCTTCCTCCGGCTGCATGGGGACGATGGCAATTTTCGCATCCGTTTTCGGAAACGGTCGCATAGGAAGTATGGGGCCATGGATTCGGAGGTCCCCCGTTCCAGGTCCGGCACGAGCTTCGATGCGAGGTAATCATCCACCCTGTCTTCTTGTGGCAGGTGATACAGAGGGCCGAATAACGATTCTCCATCACCAGGAATTTCCCAAAATGGTCGTCATGAGGATTATGGCAGCTCGTGCACTGGAGCTGGCCATAGGAATCCAATTTCACCGGCCTTCTCAAATTTGCCGGATCCTCCAACTGGCCGTTCCGGAACGCCAGGGCGCTGTCATACGGAAATGAAATCGGGTGGTCGTCGGAGAGATCAAGGCCCAAGTTTGTTCTTCCGGGGGGCATGGTCAACACGCCCCCCGCAAAGGGGAGAATCTGGCTTTCGCTTCGAAGCAACCCCAGGGCAATGGTTCCGTCATGGCACGAGAGACAAAGCTTGGAGGCCCCGTTCGGTTGCCCGGGACCCGCTTTGAGCGACGAACTCCGGTAAGTGGTATAAAGAATCTCGGGGATATCCTTGTTCCACAGCGGCTTGGCCTGTCCCGCATGATGAGGGGTATGGCAGAATTGGCAGACAGGTCTCTCAACCGTTGCCTTGACAGGCCCGGGGCCGGAGACGGACAGGTTATGCTTTGTGAAAATAATGCTTCTTCCCTCCGCACGGCTATGAAAAAGAAGGAGCAGGAAGAGGATCAGCGTTCCGGTCGTTCTTCGTCTTATCATCTAATGCCCCCCGAGAAATTGAAACACCTGAATTCTCTGATTGTAGGAATCGGCGACAAAAATCCGATTGGTAGGATCGATGAAGAGGGAAGCAGGCATCCAGAATTCTCCCGCCTTCCTCCCGGCCTCGCCAAAAAAAAGGAGAAGCTCCCCTTTCGGACTGAAGATTTGAACCGAATCGAAAAGAGCGTCCGCCACGTAGATATGCCCTTCCGTATCGAGGGCAACTCCCTTCGGGTTTGAAAATTCACCCATCCCATCCCCGTGCCTTCCGAACATGGCAAGGAACTTCCCGTCGGGTTTGAAGATTTGAATTCGATAATTTAATGAATCGTTCACATATAAATTTCCGTTCCGATCGATCGATAGAGAAGTGGGAAAGTTAAACTCTCCCTCGTTGTTTCCCCTTCCTCCAAAACCGAAGAGGAGATTCCCGCCGAGATCGAAGGCCTGAATGGACTGTCCCAGGGTGTCCGCGACATAGAGTCTATTCAACGATGGATGAAAGGCCATTCCTGTCGGCCGGATGAACCGATCCTCACCTCCGAGTTCCCTCACGGGCTCCCCCTTTTGACCGAATACAAAGATCTTTCTTAATATGGAGTCGGACACATAAAGGAGCCCTGATTCATCCATGGTCACTCCGATCGGTGAAACGAGGTTCTTTCGCCCAAACCTCTTGATCTGATGGTATCTCAAATTCCTCATATCGAACTGATGCACGGTTCCCATCCCAGGGTCGGTGACAGAGAGTATCCCGCCCCCGCTTAAATGGATTCCGTAGGGTCTCACCATCTGCCGCGACGGCTTCTTCCCCGCCAAAAGCCCCACGACCTTTTCATAAACCGAGGCGGAGATGCCGATATCTTCGGGAACCGCGATGGAATAGAGATACTGGATCCGAGGTTTTTCAGGGGGAAGCGGCCACACAAGAGATGGGGTGGAAACCCCGGCCGGGGGAGGAGACGGTTTTCCGCATCCCGCATTCAAGGCCAGCGTCCATGCCAGGAGCAGCAAGGAAAACAGGACAGGGAACCGACCGAATCGGCCCGGAAAGAACCGGTGGGGAGGCACCATTTTTTCTCCTTATTTTAAAAAATTCTATCCCGTTCTTAGCGAATATGGAAGTGCCGGATCAATTTTAGTTTTACGATGATTTCATCCCGGTCCTGGGCGATCTCGCGCCTCTTCAGATACTCCGACTGGAGCCTCAATTCGATGGAGCGGAATTTTCCTATTAAATCACCTTTCCATTTCCATGCCCGGGTGTCAATATCCCTTCCCTTCTCCCTTAAATATCCCGCCCCGAGCAACGCTTCAAGAGAGGAATTGATGCGAAGACGGAAGAGTCCATCCGCCCGGTTCGTGACCATTGTTCTCCTGTCCCTTTCATACATGGTCCGGCTGCGGATGGCGCTCAGGCTGAGGGAGGTGTGCTCGATGGGAGAGATGCTGAAATAGCCGCGCACCCTGTAAGCTGTGAAGGGAATCAGTTCGGAGTTGTCGTCCTCGTATTCGCCTGCAATTTGAAACCAGCGCCATTTCAATTCTGCCCCGTAGAGACTCCTCTCCGTATCATACAGGGCCGCGGTGGACTCTGCCCGGCGCCGGACGGAAATCTCCTTTTGCCTGGCATTGAGATAATTGTAGTACAATGAAATTAATCTCCCGAGGTCGTAACGCAAGTTCACTCCATGGCTGAGGGTATCAAACTTGAGAGACCGTGGAGATAAAAATTCATAATCGACCAGGACAGGGGTGTTGTCCGGGAGGCCCACACGTTGAATTTCGGTCAGGTTCCCGCTTACGATGAGCCGGTAATCGACATTTAACGTCAACAGGATGCCGAACGAATCCCGGACGATGACCGAATCGCGAATCACATTGGGGTTAGCAAGAAAGGTTCGTTGACTGTCGGAGAGGACGATCCGCTCTCCAAAGATCTTGACGACACCTTCCTCCGCCTCCCGGTCGGTTCTTCTGTAAAGAAAATGATATCCAGCAGAGAGGACTCCGCCCGGGATTTTTTTTCGATAGGAAAGAGATAGATTGGAACCGTAATAGAGCTCCTCGAACTCGGTGGCATCCGTCAGGCTGACTTCCCCCCTGACTTCGGTGACGAGGCTCTCGTAAAGGGCGTGCCGAAACCCGATGTTTCCCTGGTTCAAATTGGACCTGAAATCTTCAGTCGCAAAATGGGAGAAATAATACTGATAGAGGGTGGTCAATGACTTCGAATGATCGACATGAAAATTTTCAATGATCCGCAGCTGATCCGTTTTAAAACCCCCCGATGTCTTCAGGTAGGAGAGGTTGGAAAACCCCCGTATTTTGCCATAACTCAGCCTGCTGTTGAGGCTGATATCGTGAGTGGTGATCTCCTGTTTGAACGGGATCTCCTCGACGAGGTCTTTCAAGACATATTTGAAATCGCTCTCCAGGATATCCTTCAGCTTATTGGAAACCCTGAAATCGGCGGTCCGTTCGTTCCGGTCTCTTTTATAATCCCGGGAATCCTCCTTTGTGCTCTGGTTCAAAAGAAGCAGCGTCATGGGGAAAAGTTTATTTTGGTACCGGAAAGCCCCTCCGTAGGAATCGGACTCGATGTCGATCGTTTCAAAAAAGGTTCTCCCGACCGGGTTGGAGGACCGAAGGGCAAAGAGGTTGAACCCGTAAGGCTTCTCCCGTAAAAAATTGAGATGGACATGATATTCATACGGAAAGGTTTGCTTGCGGTCATCCAGGTCTCCGCTGAACACTTGCTGCCTTAATCCAAAGGTGGTATCAATCCGGAAATCCAGAAGGTTCGGGTGATAAAGAGACCCCCGGGTCTTAAGCTGTAACAGCTCCTCGAACCGGGTCTCCTTTCTCTCAAAAGGCCTCCCTCCCCCCTCTTCCCGGTCGTCTTCATACTCAAACCTGAACTCCAGCGCCCCGCCCAATTCCCGAAGCGTAAAAAGACGGATTTCCTCTTCTTCGCGTCCGTAGACCCGCTGGGCTTCCGCGCAATCGCCCGCAAATAGGGCGGAAACCACCAGGATCGTCAGGCAGATGAATATAAGGTCGGAATTTCTGGGCATCTCCACCCTGTTTAGGACGAACATATTCTTTCTTATCGCAGGAAAAATCGGTCTTTCCCGCCGTGGGGGTCATGGCAGGAAAGGCAAACGAATTCCTCTTCCTTCAGCTCCCGATGTGATTCTCCCTGAATCACGCTCTGTTGATCATGGCATTCAAAACAGAGGGGGTTACCGGTTTTTCTCAGCAGGGTTTTCGTCTGGCTCCGGTGGACATTGTGGCAAAAAACGCAATCCACGACAGCCGGGCCATGGAGAAAGGGACGGTTTTCCTTCAGGTGTTCATGGCATTTCAGGCACATGTCCTTGGGAGGAATCACAATTTGGCTGACAGGCCCGTGGCAGAAGGAACAATCGTCTTTTCCCTCTGCGGGCGGGTGCCTGTAATAAACTATTTCTGAAGGTGTCTCCGCTTGAGCCTCCTGTTTTACGGTGGCGATTTTGGCCGCAGGGATCTCCTCTTTCTTCGGCGGTTCGTCTGGCCGGGGGACTCCGTCAAAGAAAAAATTGAGCGCCCGGTACCGGGTCTCCGGATCACAACCTGCCAAAGTGAAGAGGACAGCGAAAAAGAGGAAAAGGGCGGCAAATGGACGTTTTCTAATCCTGAGACCCATTGGAGTTGGCGCTACCCGGGGATCAAGGATGGTTATTTCTTCTGGCGAACCGGTCCCGGAACGGTGTAATCCATCCCTTCCATCCTTCCGAACCCAAACACATTCACCTTGCTCACACCGAACTGGCTGGCTACCAGGATGAGATACTCCAGTTTGAACTTCGAATCGGCGTATTGCTGAAAGAGAGGGACATTTTCATAGTCAATCACAATGCCTGCGGGGAGATTGATATCCTCCCGGTTGTTCCCGGGCTGGCCGAAAAAGAGAAGGACCCTGCCTTCCTGGTCGATGATCTGGATATTTTCAAAGGCCGCATCCACAATATAGATGTTACCCTGGCGGTCCAATGCAATGCCCCTGGGCCTTGAAAACTGCCCTGGCCTGTTCCCAACCTGGCCGTATGTCCGGACAGGCTTTCCTTCAAGAGTAAACTTCTGGACCCTGAAATTTCCCGTTTCTGAAACATAGAGGTGGCCGTTCGGCCCGACCGCCATATTCGTCGGATAATAGAGCTCTCCTTCCTTAGCCCCGGCTTTTGCGAATTTGAAAAGCAGTGTTCCCGAGACCTTGTCAAGGACCTGGATTTCATGATTCTTCAGGTCGGAGACATAGAGGCGGTCCCCTGATACGGCTGCGTCCCCGGGTTTGAATTGGTCCTTTACCCCGTAGGCCCGAAGAAAATTGTCGTCTTTATCGAAAGCAAGGACCTGGTTCAATCCGGTGTCCGTAACATACTTGGTCCCGTCCCTGTCAATGGTGAGATTGATGGGTTTCCTCATCCTCCCCGCCCCGGCCCCCGGAACTCCTTTCAACAGCTTATTCTTCAGGTCAAACACGGCATAACCGGGCCCCTGGGTATCCACCACGTAAATCTTCCCGTCGAATATGGAAAGGCCATAAGGCTTCTTAAGGGCGTACTCTTCCTTAGGGTCTTTCCCCACGATGAATTCGGCCAGCTTGCTTTGAGGCGCACTGACATCTCTTGCCGACGAGAAGCTTGACAGGTATTGGATACGGGGCGGGTTGGGCAACGGAGGATAAAAAACCGCCGGCCGGACATCCTGTTTATGCGGAGCGGTCGCACACCCCCAGAATGCAGTCAGCAAAAATAGAACCGACAGAAATTCCCTAAAAAATCGGCTCATCGGCATTCTTTCGGCAAGCTTCTTAAGGGAAAAGCATGGCATATGTTAAATGATACGAAATGAATAATCCCCCCTCCCCTCTCTTGTGACAAGAGGCGAGGGGGGATTTGAAGCACCCAAGAATTTGAATAAATCGTCGAACCGGTTTGAAGGGAATTCTCTATAATTCAGATTGCCGCAGCCTATTTTATATGGCACTTCAAGCAGAGTGCGCTCCCAACATTTGTATGGCGAAGGAAAGGTTGATTGGTATTATCATGAACGCTGTGGCAGGAAGAACACTCCATTTTGCCGTAATAGAGGGGAATACCCTCTACAACCTTATCCGCTCCCACTGGTGCATATAAACCTTTGTCTTTGGCGGCCAGGGCGGCATCATACGTAAAAGAAATGGGATGGTCGTTTGAAAGGTCTGTCCCCAAATTAAACCGTCCTGCTCCGATCGTATGCGGGCTGGAAGCTTTTTCCCCAAAAACATCCAATCCAACGGTTCCGTCATGGCAGGAAAGACAGGCTTTTGACGCACCGTTTGGTTGACCTACTGTTGCATCAAGTGTGGGGCTTGTGTAGAGATTAAAATTCGTTGTGGTTGTGCCATGATTCCACAGGGGCACTTCGGGTAAATCAGTCCTGGCATTATGAGGCGTATGGCAGAAAATACAAATTTGATTTGAACCACTCCCTGCTCCCCATGATCTTATGCTTAAATCGTGTTTTGTGCCGACAATAGACCCCGCATATACTCCGTTGAGGTGGGATGAAACCATGAGGCCTGTGGCCAGAAAAAAAACAAATCCAATCCATAACAGTTTTACACCTTTCATTTTATTCCCCCCTGTTTTTAATTTTCCCCGGTCGACACGGGAATGACAAGACCTTAATCTTTTTTGCCCAAATAGGTTACGATTTCGTTTTTATGACTCAAAAAACTCCAGCGGTCCTGGCTTGAATTCATGCCTATCTTAAAATAAACTATATAAATGTCAACAAAAAAAAGAAAAAAAATCAAAATCCTCTCAACCCTTCCTCCCATTCTTTATTAATTTACTAAAGTCTGCAATTCTATGGATATCGAAACTGAATTTTGCGGCCCTTCGTGCCGGGCCCGTCGAAGTATACCCTCGTTAAGGACCTATCTTTATATTTATTAGCAAAATTAATACCAAATTGTGTCCATTATACCGTTAATATAAATTGACGTAAACGGCTTATTGGTTAGAGACAATTCAAGTAAACCTCCCGCGGTTTTTTATGATGATCAATCAAATAAAAAGCGGAAAGGATTTTCTTAAAAGTCCCAAATGAATTCCTTTTTATTCCCTCGTCAAAAGGAATATTTCTTCCACGTAACATCAGTCATAAATTAATTTCCGCCGCTCATCTTCCAAGCGCAATAAAAAGCGTTAGTTTAACGATGCTCTTCGATTTTTTCAGGGATTGGCGAGCCGGTTGAAAAAGGCGTTGACTTCGCGGAAGGTATCGGTCAAAAAGAGGATCCCGATCAGGATCAAAAAAATCCCGCTGATCAAAGTAATCCACCTCATATGCCGCTTTATTCTTTCGAAGGCTGAAAGAAAAGTGCTCAAGGCCAGGGAGGAAAGAAAGAAGGGAATTCCAAGTCCCATGGAGTAGACCGTTAACAGATAGACGCCGGTCGTGGAATCTTTTGATGTGCTGGCATAGATGAGGATCGTCGAAAGGATGGGACCGATACAGGGGGTCCACCCGGCTGCAAAGACGACCCCCACGAGAAAAGACCCCAGATAGCCCAGGGGTTTCTTTCTCAATTCAAAGCGTTTCTCCATCTGCAAGAATGGGAGGTTGATGATCCCGGTGAAATGAATTCCCAGGATGATAATGAGCACCCCCCCTCCCTTCATAATCCAGGATTGATATTCGATCAATACCTGTCCCAGATAAGAGGCCGATGCGCCCATCAGGATAAAGACCGTTGAAAACCCCGAGATAAAAAGAGTGGAATGCAGCATTGTGGCCCACCTGATTCGGGGCCTTATGTTGGCGTCGGTGAACTCTTTGAAAGAAACTCCTGTGATATAGGTGATATAGGAGGGAACAAGGGGGAGTACACAGGGCGAGACAAAAGAGAGAATCCCTGCAGTAAATGCGATGAAGATTGAAATCTCCTGTGAAGGATTCATGTCATTTAATTTCTTTATACAACATCCTGCAGAAAAAAGGAAGTCTTTTTGTTCATTGCCGTTGACAACAAAGCCACCCGGTGGTAAAAATTAATCACACCCCTTCCCCTATCCTCTCCCTCAAAAAAGGGGGAGAGGAAAAAGGTGAGGGGGGAATGGAGAAAACGAAATTTCAGAAAAGGGAGGAACATTATGGCGATTCTGGATGTCAGCGTGGTCCCGATCGGAACACCGGGGACAAGCCTCAGCGCTTATGTGGCCGAGTGCGTAAGAATTTTACAGAAAGAGAAGAAGATCAAGCATGAGCTTACCTCGATGGGTTCGAATCTTGAAGGTGACCTGAAGGATCTTTTGCGCGTAGTCATGAAGATGCACGAGACCCCCTTCAAAAAAGGGGTCAACCGGGTTCTGACCACCATCCGGATTGACGACCGGCGGGACAAGAAAGGGACGATGGTGGGCAAAAAGAAGGCGGTTGAGGTCAAACTAAAGAAAAAATAAGGTTCATCGTCCATCGTTCATTGTTCAACGTCTAATCATAAGGAGGCAACGATGAAGATTAAATGGTACGGTCATGCGGCCTTCCTGGTCACGACCGATCAGGGGGTAAAGATCATTCTCGATCCCTATGAGTCCGGTGCCTATGGAGGCCAGCTCGCCTATGGAAAGATCAAGGACCAGGTCGATCTGGCGCTTACCAGTCACGATCATGCGGATCATAACGATACGAAGAGCTTGCCCGGATCGCCCCAGGTGGTTAGAGGAAGCGGTTCTAAGACCGTGAAAGGCATTTCCATCAAGGGGGTCCCCACCTACCACGATCCATCTAAAGGAAGTGAACGGGGAGAAAATACGATTTTCGTGCTCTCCGTAGATGGGATGCAGCTTTGCCATCTGGGAGACCTGGGGCATGTTCTGAGCGAAAAGGAGGTAAACGAGATCGGGCCCGTCGACATCCTGCTCATCCCTGTCGGCGGATATTTTACGATCGATGCCAAAGAGGCGACCCGTGTCCTGGATCAGATCAAACCCAAAGTGGTCATCCCCATGCATTTTAAAACAAATAAATGCGGATTTCCGATTGCACCGGTGGAAGAGTTCCTCTCCGGAAAAACCATTGTAAAAAAGGCCGGCGCCAGCGAGACAGTCTTCGATAAAACCTCGCTTCCCGGAAAGGCGGAGATCGTCGTCCTGGAACATGCGCTGTAAGGGTCGATGTCCAAGCCATAAAATACTTCGGCTGCTTGGGCTAAATCTACGGTTACGAAGCCCCTTCCTTCGCCGAAGCGGCTTCGCGCAGGCAGGCATTTGGTTATCGGTTACGGTTACGATTCAAAGAATTAAACACGAAAAACGTGACCTTCTATTAACGATACGGGCATCGTTACCGTTAGCATGAAACGAAATCTTTTATAATTCAATCCTATGGACAAACCCCGCTTGAATCGTTTGATGACCTCGGAGGAAATTGCTTCGATCGTAGAAAAACTGGCGGACCAAATTTCCCGGGACTATACGGGAAAGGAACTTGTCTTGGTCTGTATTCTGAAAGGCGCCTTCATGTTTCTCTCAGACCTGATCCGCCGTCTCCGGATCCCGGTTAAGGTCGATTTCGTCAGGCTGGCTAGTTATGGCGCCGGCATGAAGAGTTCCGGCCTGGTGGAGATTACCAAGGATATCGAAACTCCCGTCGAGGGGAAAGATGTGCTCATCGTGGAAGATATCGTCGATAGCGGCCGGACGCTCCAGTTTCTGAAAGAACGGCTGGCTCTTTCGAATCCCCATTCTATCAAAATCTGCGCCCTCCTTGATAAGAAAGCCCGTCGGGAAGTCGAAATTGAAGCCGACTATCTCGGGAAAGAGATCGAGGATGTCTTTATCGTAGGTTATGGAATCGACTTCAATGAGGGCTACCGTCACCTCCCGGAAATCTATTATGTCACACCCGACGCGCAGTAAGAGAGACGGGGGGATGAAAATCATTCTCTGTCTCCTTTTCCTCTCCTTTTCCATTCATTGCACGGTTCTATCCCAGCCCAAACCTTCAACTTCGGAGGATTCGCTTCTCTTCCGGGAGGCCGAAACCTTATTCTCCAAGGGAGAGATACAGAAGGCACTATGGCGGTTCAAGAAGCTGACGGACGAATATCCCCGGAGCCCTCTCTTCCATGAGGCCCGCTTCAGAATGGCCCTCTGCTATACGGAACTCAAAAGGCCCAGGGATGCGGTACGGATTCTCAATGACCTGCTTTCCTCTCTGCCCGCCCCTCCCCGAATGTTTCAACTCTTTACCCTCCTCGGAGACAACCACCTCGAATTGAAGGATCCTGCAAATGCCTTGCTATGGTACGGGAAAAGCCTCCTCGTCAGGGGGCAACCCCAGGAAGAATTGAAAAAGAAGATCCGGTCCGTCATCGATGCGGTCGAGACGGAAGAGGAATTGAAACGGATCGAATCCCTTCACCGGGGCGCCTATGCCGGGGGTTATGCGAAACTAAGATTGGCCCGGATGGCAAAAAACCGCGGGCAGGATCTCCTTGCAAGGAGCCTGTTAGACGAGCTGGAAAAAGAGTACCGGGGAATAGATTACGGGCCTTTATTAAAAGAGTTGCCTGAATTGAGTCCCCTTCCCTCGAAAGCAAAATATTCGGTGGGAGTGATCCTTCCTTTGAGCGGAATCTATGCCCCCTTCGGAGAAAAGGCGCTTCAGGGGATCCGGCTGGCCATCAAAGATGGGCAATCAAAGGACAGAGGCCAGATAATCTCCCTGGTGGTTCGAGACTCGAAGGGAAGCCCTTCCGAGATTGAAAAGGTGATGGATGAACTGGTAAAAGGAGAGAAAGTGATTGCGATCATCGGTCCTCTTCTCAGCCACACCGTGGACAGGGCCTCAAAAAAAGCCCAGCAACTCAACGTTCCCCTCCTTAGCCTCTCTCAGAAAGAGCCCTCTTCCGGAAGGGGAGAGTTTTTCTTTCAGAATTCCCTTACCCCGCAGGAGCAGGTTCGGACGCTGGTGTCCTTTGCCGTCAGGGAGTTGGAGCTTCGCACGTTTGCCGTTTTTCATCCCGCTTCCCCCTATGGATATCAGTTCAGGACACTTTTTAATCAAGAGGTTGCCCGGGCGGGCGGCAGAGTGCTGGGCACCGTTGTCTACCAGGAAGAACAGACCGATTTCCGCCAGGAGATCAAAGGGTTCTTTAAAGTGGAAAGCCTCTCGAAACCAGCTGGAGCAAAGAAACAGGAGGAAGAGTTCATACAGGGTCTCTCTGTGGACGGGCTCTTTATCCCGGATTCCCATGACCGTGTGGGAGCGATTCTTTCCCAGATCGCTTATTACGATATCAGGGGAACGACCTTTCTCGGCGCAAATGCCTGGAATGGCCCCGGACTCCTCGCCCTTGGTGGAAAGGGAGCGGAAGGCGCCATTTTTGTGGACGCCTTTTCAAAAAATCCTTCCGTAAAGCATTTCGTCGACGAGTTTCAGAAAGAGTTCACGCGTCCGCCCGAGACCCTCGAAGCCATCGCATACGATGGAGCAAAATTCTTGAAGGAAGTCCTTCAATCCCGGGCGCCCGCCTCTCCCAGCGGGTTGAAGAACGAACTGCGGAAGTTCCATCCCTATCAGGGAGTCTCAGGGTTAAAGGGATTCGGAGAGGACGGAAAAGCCATTCGGATCCTCTCCATCCTGAGAGTCAAAAACGGCCGGATCGAACATTTCGCACCCTGATAAGTTCGGAGTTTGGAGTTTTTAGTTCGGAGCTTTTTGATTGACCTCGTTAGAAAACCCATGCCGTTATTTGCTCAAGTTGAATTTGGAAATCGGGATTTCTTATTTTGGACTTTAGGCACCCCTGCCCTTTGCCTGATTCATTTACTTAGAACGTTTCAGATACCGTTCCAGGCGGTTCATCCCTTCCATGATATTTTCCATGGAATTGGCGTAACAGAACCGGAGGTATCCCTCGGCGTTTGAGCCGAAATCGATGCCCGGTGCAACACCGACCTTTGCCTCCTGCAGAATATCGAAGGCCAGCCGGTAGGAGTCCGTTGAAAATCGCCTGGCGTTGGCCAGCACGTAGAAGGCCCCTGTGGGTTCCACCGTTATTCCGAACCCCAATTCTCTCAACCTCGGAATCAGGTATCGCCGCCTCCGGTCATAGGTCTCAACCATCTTCCGAACCTCCTTCTCCCCCTGCCGGAGACCGGCCAGTGCCGCCCATTGGGAAAATGAACTCGCGGAGATGAAGAGGTTCTGCTGAATCTTCTGCATGGGCCGGATAAATTCCTTGGGGGCAATCAGGTATCCCAGCCTCCAACCGGTCATCGCATAGAGTTTAGAGAAACCATTGATGACAAACGCCCGGTCCGTGAATTCAAGGATCGAGTGTTCTTTTCCCTCGTAGACCAGGCCGTGGTAGATTTCGTCGGAAACGATATACGGGGAAAACTGGGCGATCCTCTCCATCCTCACCCTGGACATGATGTTGCCGGTGGGGTTGGCGGGAGAATTGATCATGATCGCTTTGACCTCCGGACTCAACTTCTCCTCGATCATCTCGGGAAGATACTGAAAACCCTCCTTCTCTAAAACCTCCACAAACACGGGCGTCCCGCCCACAAAGCGGATGATATTGGGATAGCACGGGTAATAGGGGTTGGAGAGAATGACCCGGTCTCCTTCATCGAGCAAGGTGGAAAAAAGGAGAAGCATGGCCGGTGAGGTTCCCGAGGCCACAAGGATCTGGTCCGGCGAAATCCTGACACGATACTTATTCCAGTAATCCTCCGCAATCGCCTCTCTCAACTCGATCAGTCCCATGCTGTGGGTGTAATGGGTCTTGCCGTCGCAGATCGCCCGGTAGCCTGCCTCGTTGATGCATTCCGGGGTATCAAAATCCGGTTCCCCCACTTCGAGATGGATGATCTGTTCGCCTTTTCTCTCCAGTTCCTGCGCCCTTTCCAGAACATCCATCACAATAAACGGTGGAATCTCCCGTGCTTTTTTTGAAATCAATTGATCACCCCAAGACGTTAACTGGTCACTGATTACTGACCACTGGTTACTGATATACTGATTTGATCTCCCCTCTTCAACTTCAGCCTCTTCCCGGCGCTCCCTTCCCTAACAGCAATTTCCAAAAAACCTCCGCTTCCTATGAGGGCGATTACTTCGCCTCTTTTGCCCTCCCAGTATCCTTTTTTTAAACCATTTATGGTTCTATTTCCTGCCCAAACTTGAAAGGCCCGGTTCCCCACAAAATGATAAAACTCTTTTTCGATAATATTCGTAATGAGGTTCCCAAACCGGTCGATGTGAAGAACCTCACCGGTCATCGTTCCCCCTTTTACCTCCGGTTTCTTCGAATCAATCTCAATGAGGGAATCGATCCTTTTCCCAAAAGCTTTAGGCCGGACTCCGAGGGCCAGGTGGCCTGCCACCGGCCCAAAGAGATCCCTTCCGTGAAAAGTCTGGCTAACCTCTGGCCTGAAGAAACGTGATTCCGTGAGGGTAAAAATCTCCTTGATCCCATCCTGCCTGGAAGCAACGCTCAAAAGGCCATTGTCTGGCCCCACAAAGAAGTAATTCTCTGTTTCAATAAGGATCGGCCTTCTCGGGCCTCCGACTCCCGGATCCACCACGCCAAGATGTATCGTTCTTTCGGGAAAAAAATGAAAGGCGCCGGCAAGAATGAAAGCCCCCTCCCGGATGTCCTGTGGTTTCACTTCGTTGGAAATGTCCACGATGGTACATCGTGGATTCACGCAAAGGATCGCCCCCTTGATCGAGGCCACATAGTGGTCTTTTGCCCCGAAATCGGTAAGCAGTGTAACAATCCGTACGCAGGTGGGGACGTTGTTGACTAAGTTGAATAACTCTTTTTTCCCCCTCCCTTCCGCTGCGCTCAGGGGATGCGTCCTCCATTCCATCATTTTTTTTGTTTTCTTCTCTGGATTAATCTTTGAAGACTTTTTCAACCCCACCATTTTTACTCCCGATAAATGAGGGGAATTTTAAAATGTGATTCCAAAAACTCGATAGTGGCCCAACCATCAGTGAAAAAAATAAAGGAATTTTTTTTCACTCAATTGGGGTAATACATTTTCTTAAGTTGCTTTAGAACCAACGTCCCGTATTATGCTCTTATTGAAGGGGGGCCGAATAATCCCCTTCTCGGTAATGATCCCCGCTATCAGTGAATGGGGGGTGACATCAAAAGCGGGATTAAATACCTTAATCCCTGTTGGAGCGATTCGTTTGCCGCCAATATGGGTGACCTCATCCCCTCCCCTCTCTTCAATGGGAATTTCGGTTCCGGAATCGAGACCGAAATCAATCGTCGAGATGGGCGCAGCCACATACAATGGAATGCCGTGCCATTTCGAGAGAACGGCAAGACCGTAAGTTCCGATCTTATTGGCCGTATCGCCGTTTCGGGCGATCCTGTCCGCTCCGACGATGACAAGATCGATCTTTCCACTGGCCATCAAAACTCCGGCCATATTGTCCGTAATTACCGTCGCCGGAATCTTCTCCTGGACCAGCTCCCAGGCCGTCAGCCGGCAACCCTGAAGCAGTGGCCGGGTCTCATCCACAAAGACATGGAATCGCTTTCCCTGGTCTCTCGCCGCATACATCACGCCAAGCGCCGTCCCGTATCCTGCGGTGGCCAAGGCTCCCGCATTGCAGTGGGTAAGGATGCCTGCTCCGTCCTTGATGAGATTCTGACCTTTCTCCCCAATGCTTCGGTTTACTTCTATGTCCTCCCGGTAGATGGCGAGGGCCTCTTTTATTAATTCTGCTCTCAATTCTTTAATACCCTGGGCAGACCTGCCCAATACGCTCCGCATCCGCCGGATGGCCCAGAAAAGGTTGACGGCGGTGGGTCTGGTCTGTCCCATCTGGCGGCAGACCTTGTCTACCTCCTTTAAAAACAGAGCCGGGCGATCCGTCCGAATCTTTTGTCCTGCCAGTGCAATTCCCATGGCCGCTGCCACTCCGATTGCAGGCGCGCCCCGGATGGCCATTTCCCGGATCGCTTTTGCTACGGAGGAAGCGGTGTTGCAGTCAATATGCCGGACCAAGCCAGGGAGTCTCCTCTGGTCGAGGATCCTCACGCGGTCGCCTTTCCATTCGATGGTTTTGAATTTCATAGAATCCAGAGGTCACGGGTTCCAGGGTTCATGGGTTCAAGGAGTTGAAGATGTAGGGTTTGTTCTTTTGATGCTTAAACATTTCACTCGCCCCCTTGACCCCTCGAATCCTTCAATCCTTATTTCTGGCCCTTCAACTTTTTCCTCAACAGTTCATTCACCAGCTTGGGGTTGGCCTTACCTCTGGTCGCTTTCATCACCTCGCCCACGAGGAACCCGAAGACCTTCTCCTTTCCATTTCTGTAGTCCTCCGCCAGTTTCGGATTCGATTGAATCACGCTTTCGACCGCCCCCTCGATCTCCCCGGTGTCAACAATCTGGACCCACCCCTTCTCCCGGACGATCCTGCCCGGAGGGTTTCCTGTCCGATACATCTCCTCAAAAACATCCTTCGCAATCTTACCGCTGATCGTCCCGTCCTTCACCATCGAAAGCATTTCAGCCAGGTGGTTGGGGGTGACAGAACATTGATCAACTTCCCTGTCGTCCCGCTTCAACTCCCTGAGAAGCTCTCCCATCATCCAGTTGCTCACCGTCTTTGGTTCCGGAAAGAGACGGACAGACTCTTCAAAATAATCGGCCATGGCCCTGGTGGAGGTCAGGATCTCGGCGTCGTATTCGGGTATCTTAAATTCCCTGATGAATCTCTCCTTTTTCTGGTTAGGGAGCTCGGGAAGGCTCTGCCGGATAGTTTCGATCCAGTTTTCATCGATCTTCAGAGGGACAAGGTCCGGATCGGGAAAATACCGGTAATCGTGAGCCTCCTCTTTCCCTCTCATCGATGCGGTTATGTTCGCGCCGGCATCCCAGAGCCTTGTCTCCTGAACGACCTTTCCCCCGTCTTTTAAAAGGGCGATCTGCCGCTTGATTTCATATTCCAGGGCCTTCTCTACATGTCGGAAGGAGTTCATATTCTTCAATTCCGTCCTCGTTCCGAATCTATCCTGGCCTTCGGGCCGGACAGAGATATTGGCATCGCAACGAAATGTCCCTTTCTCCATGTCCCCGGTGCAGACCTCCAGGTACTGGAGGATGGCCCGAAGCCTTCTCAAATACTCTCCCGCCTCCTGGGGTGACCGGATATCCGGTCCGCTCACAATCTCAACCAGCGGAACCCCGGTGCGGTTGAAATCGACATAACTGAATGGCGCCGTTTCCGGTGTCTCGCCATGTTTCAATTTCCCGGCGTCTTCCTCCATATGGATCCGTATTAACCCAATCCGTTTCTTTTTTCCCTGGTCTATAATCTCAATGAAACCATACTCCGCCAGGGGATATTCATACATCGAAATCTGGTAACCTTTCGGAAGGTCGGGATAGAAATAGTTCTTCCGGGCAAAAACGCTATAGGGAGCGATTGTGCAGTGTGTAGCCAGACCTAACTTAATGGCAAATTCCACGGCCTTTCGGTTGATGACCGGAAGCGACCCCGGCTGGCCGGTGCAGACCGGGCAGGTCTGGGTGTTGGGCGGCTCCCCGAAGGCGGTGGAACATCCGCAAAAGATTTTTGATCGGGTCAGGAGCTGGGCATGGACCTCCAGCCCGATGACAGGTTCATAATCCACAGGAATCTCCTATCCTTGATTTTTCCCTAAAATTATAATAATCCCCTCCTCTTGTCAAATTTTAGAATTGACAAAAATAGGGGATTCCTTTACGTTAAAACCAATGCTTAAAAATATTCCCATTCCCCCCTCCTTTTCACAGATTAAAAAAGGGAAAGTTTCTCTGCTTCTCAAGGAAGAATATAAAGGCTTTCTCCTCCGGCAGGGGATCGAAGAGGTTAAGACATTTCTTACGAAACATCTCCAGGAAACCCGCCATCTGGAAGGAAGAACGCCCCACCCCTCGGTACCGATCGAAGGCGGAAAGAGAATGGTGGTTCGCCAGTATTCCCACGGAGGTTTGCTGAAGGCGTTTACTAAAAATCTCTATCTCTCAGGGGCAAGATCGTTTCGAGAGCTGGTCTTAACGGAGGAGATCAGGTCCTGCGGCATACCCACCGTCCAGCCTATTGGCGCCGTTCATCATGCCCTCTTTCCTCCTTTTTATCGCGCCTATCTTTTCACGCTGGAAATCCCCAACGCCTTCAATCTCACTCAATATTTCCGGCATATCGCATCTCTTTCTACACGGGAGAGAATCAATCTCAAACGAGAATTCATCAGGAAAGCGGGACTTCTTCTCAGGGAATTTCACCGGGCAGGTTTTTATCACGCCGACCTCCAGGTTAAAAATCTACTTGTCGTCGAGGACAGGGTTCTCCTGATCGATTTTGATCGGTCCTGCCGAAAAGCAAACCTTACTCCCAGGGATAGGATCAGAAACCTTCTCCGGCTCAACCGGTCCGTGGAGAAATGGAAGCGCTCCGGCCTGCCCGTCACAAGAACGGACCGCTGGCGGTTTTTGACGGCATATGCCGGGGAGAATGAGGAAATCGTGAAAGAACTGAAAAAAGCCCTCAGGAATTATTCCATCGGCCTTTTCCTTCACCGGATTGGATGGAAGATTGAGAAAAAAGTTCGTAGTTCGGAGTAAAATTCTTAAATCAGTACTCCGAACCCCGAACTCCGAACTTTTTTAAGAATTCCTGCAGGGGTTGGACGACAAGGTTGGCTTGAGTGGAATAGAAGTGGTCGGCTCCCTGAATGACCGCCAATGATTTGGGCTCCTTGAGTTGTTTAAACCACTCCTTAAGAAGTGAAACCGGAGAAAAAACATCCATGTCCCCTCCGATGATCAGTTTTTCCTTTCCGCATTTTTTTAAGAACTCAAAATCAAACATCCCCAGGGGAGGTGAAACCGCCACCATCCCCTTCACCCTCTCCTCTTCCGTGGCTACCGGCATGCCCACCCACGCCCCAAACGAGTAACCAAGAACCAGGATCGGAGCGCTTGAATGATTCAGTTTCGATTCGAGATATTCGATGGCGGCTCGGACATCATCTTTCTCCCCGATTCCTTCGCCGTATGCCCCTTCGCTTGCCCCGACTCCCCTGAAGTTGAAGCGAAGCGTGGCGAACCCAACCTGTCGGGCCGCTTCGAGGGCCGCAGCGATGACCCGGTTACGCATCTCCCCGCCGTATTGCGGGTGGGGATGGCAAAGGACTATCCCCCCTTTATTCGAAAAAGCCTCCTGAATACTCAGGAGGCCCTCCAGACGAATCCCTCCGGACGGAAAATAAACCTTCTCTTCTTTCATCCTGTTTCGGTTAAATTTCTTCTCCTCTCAGGTATCCTTTTGTTTCTGCTCCGGCCCGATCTGGCCGTCGATTTTCTCCCTCAACCATTCCAGGACGCTTCTTAAAATCTCTAAAAAACGGATTTCAAAACGTGTGACATCCCCGCTCTCGATCCGGTCGTTGAGGTCCTTCAGCCATCCATCCACCTTGGTGCGCAACTGCTTCATCAATTCGATGTAGTGTGAATCCCGTTCGCCTTTCCCTTCCCCTTCAATCAACTGGGCATGCGCAATTCCGCTTCCGATTCCCTCCGTTTTTTCAGGGGTTAACCGGTCGACAAAAAGAAGGGGATTTAAAATCAAACCAAACAGGAGAATAAAAAGAAACGGAGATAGACGGCGGATTTTCCCTCTCATAAAGCCCTCCTCCGATGCAGAAATAAGGAAAGATGGTGGGCGATGCGGGAGTTGAACCCACGGCCTTTGGTTCCGGAGACCAACGCTCTATCCATCTGAGCTAATCGCCCCATGCAAAACATCATGGAATAATGAAATGTTGAAATCTTGGAAGAAAGGGATAAGGCGATCGCCTTATCCCTTCTGTTTTTTTTGGAGGCGGCAACCGGATTTGAACCGGTGAATAACGGTTTTGCAGACCGTCGCCTTACCACTTGGCTATGCCGCCCCTGGAGCGGGAAACGGGATTTGAACCCGCGACTTCAACCTTGGCAAGGTTGCACTCTACCGCTGAGTTATTCCCGCGTTTGCCACCTAAAAAATAACAAGTTTGGAGAGGCAATGTCAAGAGGAGGAATGTGAAGATAGTTCGGAGTTCGGGGTTCGGAGTCCGGCGTGAAAAACCGAAATCAAATCTAAATGATGATGGTTTTAAGGAATTTTTTAAAATAGTCTATCCCTGAGAGGACAGCCAGCGCCAGGGCCACCCAGAGGAGGACCAGGCCGACCTGGTGGAAATCAATCGACAGGTAGGACCCTCCTAAAATCAGAAAGAAGATAGAGGCCATCTCAAAGGCCGTCTTGTACTTCCCCATCAGGCTGGATGAAATAACCATCCCCCCGGACATGGCGATCCCCCTCAGTCCGGTCACGGCGATCTCTCTTCCCACGATGACAATCACCATCCAGAGGGGGATACCCCTTGCAGAGATGAGGGCGATCAGCGCCGTGACAATAAGCAGTTTATCGGCAAGGGGATCCAGAAATTTGCCCAGGGTAGTCACCATCTTTCGTCGCCTTGCCAAATAACCATCCAGCGTATCGGTCAGCGCCACCAGAAGGAAGATCATGGCCGTGACCGTCTGGAGGGTTTTACCGCCGGCAAAGAGCAGGAAAAGGATAACAGGGATAGCCAGAATCCGTATGACAGTCAGTCCGTTCGGAAGACTTAATATCTGCTGGTAAGTCAGTTTTTCCATGGAACCGGGCTAAACATCAGAGACGATAGGACTGGTAGTAATGGATCACTTTCCGCACATAATCTACGGTCTCCCGATAAGGCGGAATGGAGCGCAGTTCAGAGACGATATTTTCGCCCGCATTGTAGGCGGCAAGCGAGAGACGAAGGTCGTTGTTGAAAAGAGAGAGGAGGTATCTGAAATAGCGGACTCCACCCTCAATATTCTCCCTTGGATTGAAGATATTCTGAACGTTCATTCTCTGGGCGGTCGCAGGCATCAATTGCATCAGCCCCTTCGCCCCTTTTCTCGAGACGGCAAAAGGGTTGAATCCTGACTCGGCCCGGATAATTGCCTTGATCAGGGCGAAATCGACGTCATATTTTTTCGAAGCTTCGAGGATCAGCGGGTCGTATTGGTTCTTATCCGCCAAGGGCGAAGCCGGTGAGTCCTGCTTTTCTTCTCCAGCATCGTCCTTGCTCTCCCGGATGTAGAGTTTAAACCGAACGTCCCTCGGACAATTCGTAAAATGAACCACTCCGTTTTCATCCTCCCAGCGGTAGATCCCCGCATGGGAATGAGCGGAAAGCAAAACCAGATAAATCAAGAAAACAGGCCCAATAATTAATTTTACCAAATTCAGATCTCCGATAAGGTGGAAATTGATTAAAAATTTACCAGAAATTGCCTGTATTGTCAATAAATATTGACAGAATAAAGGTCATCGCTCCTGTGGAAACAGAAGCTCAGAAAACTTATAACCCATTGAAATAACTTTATTCCCATCTATCAAGTCAAGGACAGGCTGAACTATTTCCGGAATGACAACGATGTAAAGTCATTCCTAAAGTACTATATTATCAATTTATTCCAGGAAAACAATGCAATCTTTATGCCTTATCGAGGCCTATGATGAACTTTTTTCACTCTTCTTTATCCCGAAAATCCTCTTCACCTTCAGAAGGATATCATCCAAGAGGGTGTAGGCCACCGGAATGACAAAGAGGGTGAGCAGGGTCGAGGCAAAGAGCCCGCCGAAGGTAGCCCTACCCATCCCGGACCTGGCCTCCCCTCCCGCACTATACCCCAGGGCAACCGGAAGGACTCCCAGCATGGTCGTCACGGCCGTCATCAGGATGGGCCGGAGCCTAATTGGAGCGGCCTGAAGAACGGCTTGATTTCTTTCCATCCCCCTCTCCCTCAATTTATTGGTGTAATCGACCAGGAGAATGGAATTTTTGACCACTAAGGCGGCCAGCGTAATAAGCCCGATCATGCTGATAATGGAGATCGTATCCCCTGTCACATAAAGGGCACCGAACGCACCCACCGTGCTTAAAGGCAAGGCCAGCATGACGGTCAGGGGATGGACAAAGCTGTTAAACTGCATCGCCAGAACCATGTAAATGATGACGATCGCCTGGATGAGGGCCATGATCAGATTCTCAAAGGATTCTTTAAAAGCCTCTGCCTGTCCGGTAAAAGCATAAGAATAACCCGATGGGATATATTTCCTTGCCAGCGCCTCCACATCGGAAATGGCCTCTCCCAGGGCTTTGCCTCCGGCCGTATCCGCATAAATCGTAGCGCTCCTCTGCCTGTCCTTTCGATTGACCAGGTTCGGGCCAATCCCTTCTTCGACCTTCACCACCTGTGCCAGCTTGATCAGGCCGCCCTTCGGTGTCCGGATGGAGATCTGGCTGATATCATCCGGGTTCATCCTCTGGTCCTTGATCAGCCTGACCCTCACATCGTACCGTTTGGCCCTCTCCACGTCCTTAAACTTTGAAACCTCCTGGCCTCCGACCAATTGTTGTACGGCGGATGATATTTCACGAACATCCACCCCGACATCTGCGGCCTTGTTCCGGTCGATCAGCACTCTCACCTCCGGTTTCGTCAATTCAAGGTCGGAACTCACGTCGACGATCCCCGGGGTCTTCATCATCTCTTCCACAATCTGGTTGGATATTTTCTCCAGTTTCTTCGTCTCCGGCCCTTTAACCACAAATTCGAGAGGGGTTCCTCTCCGCCCACCCCCGGCGACGGGGGAGATATCTTCCACATAGGCCTTAAACCCTGACATGCGGCCCAATTGCTTCCGCATATCCTCCATAATTTCTTTCTGTGAGCGTTTCCTTTCATTTCTGGCTTTCAGGGTCGTTACGACAAACCCCTTATTCACCTCTTTGCGTTCACCGATCCCGATCGCCGCGAAAACTCTTTCCGTCTCATGGAGCGAGAGGACCAGGTTCTCAACCTGTTGCACCCTGTCGTCCGTATAATGCACGGTTGAACCCGTCGGGGTTTCCAGCCGAATGATGAATCGGCCTTCATCCGATTTAGGAACGAATTCCCTCTTCAGATTCATGAGCATGGCGATGCTTCCCAGGAAAAGAAACGTGGCAATCAGAATAATGAGCCAGCGATGTTTCAGGCAGAAGGTTAAAACTCCCCTGTAGCGGCTTTCAAGTTTTTCATAAAACCGGTCGAAAAAACGATAAACCACGCCATGCCGAACCTCCACCCTTAAGAACCTGGAGCACAGCATCGGAACCAGAACCAGGGCGATCACAAGAGAGACGATGACCGAGGCAGCTACTGTCACACCGAACTGGTAGAAGAACCGGCCGATGATGCCTCCCATAAAGGCAACCGGAATAAAGACCGCGGCAATAGAAAAAGTGGCGGCCATGGCCGCAAAAGCAATCTCGGACGTCCCTTCCTTCGCCGCCGTCACCGGGTCCGACCCCTCTTCCATGTGGCGGTAGGTATTTTCAAGGACGATGACCGCATCATCGATCACCACTCCGACCACCATCGACAGCGCAAGCATGGTCATGTAGTTCATGGTAAACCCCATAAAATGCATGACACCAAAACTGGTGACCAGGGAAGTGGGAATAGAAATGGCTGTAATGATCGTACTCCGGATGCTCAGGAGAAAGACGAACATGACCGCCGCGGCCAGGAGCCCTCCCAGAAAGACATCATATCGGACATCCGAAATTGCCTCCTCAATAAATTGTGAGACGTCGGTTGAGACGTAAATATCCGCTCCGGCCGGGAGGGTCTTCTTGATTTCAGCAAGCTTTGCTTTAACCCCGCCCGCGACCTCCACGACATTGGCTCCGGACCTGGGAATAACGCCCATCCCGACGGCCGGCATCCTGTCGGAGCGGGCAATGGTCCGGATCGGCTCGGTCCCATCCTCCGCCCATCCCACATCCTTCAAGCGAACCGGCGCGCCATTCTGGTAGGTGATGATTAATTGGTTGAACTCTTCTATGTTCCGGAGCTCCCCCAGATTTCGGACCGTAAATTCGCGGTCAATGCTTTCGATGATTCCCCCGGGCAGTTCTATATTCTTGGCAAAAAGGGCCCGTGAAATATCGGTCGATGTGAGCCGGTGCGCCTCCAGTCTCCTTCCATCGAGCCAGATCCTGATCTCCCTCTTCGCGTAGCCGCCCAACATAATCGAACCCACGCCTTTAATGGACTCCAGTTGGGGCCTCAGGACCTCATCGGCCAGCATCCCCAACTGCTGAATTGGAAGAGTTCCGGCGACTGATAGCCAGAGAATGGGTCTTGCATTGATGTCGAGTTTATCAATGATAGGGGGGTCGATATCGGTCGGGAGCTTCCGCCTGGCCAGATCGACCTTCGCCCTGATGTCCTGGACCGCCGAATCGATGTCGCGGTAGAGTTCGAATTCAACCACGACTTGCGAGAACCCAAATCCGCTTGTAGAAGTGATATGTTTGACCCCTTCGATGGTGTTGACCTGTTCTTCGATGGGGTCCGTCACGTCGGTGTCCATTACCTCGGGCGCTGCGCCGAAGAGGGTCGTTGTAATCGTCACCATCGGGAAATCGACCTGGGGATATAGATCGATGCCGATCCGTTGATAGCCGAGGATTCCAAAAAAGACCAGGGCCAGGGTGATCATTGTCGCCACAACCGGGCGTCTTACGGAAGTATCGGAAAGAAACATAAGAAGTGCCTAAAGTGAACTAAAGTTAAAAGTGACTAAAATTTAAAAACACTCTTTATTTCGGTTGAATTTTGACTTTGGTGCCTTCGGTTAATTGTTCGTGTCCGACGGTGACGATCTTTTCCCCTTTCTGGACCCCCTTGACGATCTCCACCTTGCCGTCAAACCGGATCCCCGGCTCAACCTCCCTGCGGTGCGCCATTCCCTCGCGGACGGCAAAAACAAAGAGTTTCCCCTCCTGGCTCATAATGGCCGATTCCGGGATGGCGATGCCATTGGGGCTGCTCCCCGTAGGAACCGTCACTTCGGCAAAAAAACCGGGTTTTAATCGGTGATGTGGATTAGGGGCTATGGCTTTCATCTTCACATTTCTCGTGGCAGGATCGGCCGTCGGACTGATAAAGTTCAGGACGGCAGTGGAGGTCTCTTCTGAAAACGCCCGGACGGAAAACTGGATCCTGCTGCCCGGGCGGACCCTCCCTGCCCAATTTTCAGGAATGTAAAACTCCAGTTCGAGCGGGTCCATCTGGACGATCGTCATGATCTCATCTTTGGGCGCAACATTGACATGCTCCCCCAGGGAGGCGATCTTGAGATTAATCACCCCATCGATGGGAGAGACAATTTGATGATCCAGCAGGTTTTGCCTGGCCATATTGAGTTCCGTTTTGGCGAGGGCTAACCGCGCTTCGTCCAGTTTAACTTTCAATTTAATGTCATCGAAGGTTTGCTCGGCGATAACCTTCGATTCAAAGAGGTTCCGGTAGCGGGCGAGTGTGTTGCGATTCGTATCGAGAGAAGCTTCGGCTTCCCGAACCCTTGCTTCGGCTCTTTCCACCTGGAGCCTGGCGTCGATGTTGTCAAGCTGGACCAGAACCTGTCCTTTGCGAACCGACTCCCCTTCCCTGACCAGAATCTTGTCAATGATCCCGGCCTTCTTCGGGCTGATTTTCACGTGCTCCGGAGTCTTCAAGCTCCCAACCGCTGTAAGGGTATAAGAGATGGCCTTCGGAAAGACCTCCATCACCTCCACCTGCCTTTCCTCTGAAATCTGGGATGAAGCTTTAGGAGGCTTTTCAGTGGACACCGATTCCTTCGACCCGCATCCCCACAGAAAAAGGGGCACCAAACATAGTCCACATAAAATAAATCGTCGCATCAAGGTTCTCTCTTTGTTAAAGTTTTTCTGTTCATCGTTCATTGTTTATCGCTTAACGCCTTTACGGGACCATTCTCCCCATGGCGCGTTCCAGCCTTGCCTTGGCGATGTTAAAATCGCTTAGCGTTCCATAATAATTGACTCTTGCCTGGGCCAGGAGAGTAACCGCATCGAGGACATCGGTGGCCGTGGCCACCTGGTGTTTGTATCGTTCCTCATTCATTCTGAGATTTTCTTCGGCCTGTTCAATCGCCTTCTCCGCCACGTTAATGTTTTTTTCAGCCACGAGCATCACCTGATAATCGCTCTTCACCTCCAGAGTGATCCCTTCGATCAATTGTAATTTTGCATCATTGGCCTGCGTCACCTTCACCTTGCTCTCTCCCATCTTATAGGCAGTCTTTCCCCAATCCCCGATGGTGAAGGTGGCCAGAGCTTGAACGTTCCACCTTTCGAACCGGAGATCGCCCATGAGACCGGGCTCATCCGAAAAGCGGGCATAATTCCCCGATAGAGATAGGATCGGAAAGAACCCGCTCTTGACAATCTTGACACCCTCCCTGGTCTGTTCGATCTTCAAATTGGCGATCTTAATCTCCGGTCTTTTTTCCAGGGCTTCCTTCAGGGAGTCTTCAAAGCGAAGCGGAAATGGGCTGTACCCAAGGATGTCGACGACCTCGAGCGGGGCGTCGATTTCTCTTCGGAGCAATGAATTAAAGGCGGACTTTGCGAGAATTACCTCATTTTCCGCACGGACCAGTCCCAGCCTCGCATTGGCGAGCCTCACCTCTGCCTGAAGGACATCGTTTTTGGCGATGATGCCCACCTCGAAGAAAGCCTTCGTCACCTCCAACTGGGCGGAGAACTGTTTGACGGCCTGGCGGGCCACTTCTAAAAATTTCTCTGTCCTAATAATATTGAAGTACCCCTCCCTCACCTGGAGGACGATGTCCCGTTTGATCGTCTCCAGATCCGTCTTCGAAATATCAACCCCTAACTTCTCGAGACGGTAGTTGGCGAGGTTAAACCCCCCTGTGAAAAGGGGCTGATTGATGGTGGTGCTAAAACTGGTGACGTCCCTGCTTGACCCGGCAATGCCTGTTCCAGTAATTCCGACCACCGTGGGTTGGTTATATCCGGCAATGCCATATTGTCCTGTCCACTTGGGAAAGAAATCGGTCATTGCGGCCCTTCTTCTGAATTCGGACCCTGCCACTCCCTCCGTGGCGATATGGAGTCTTAAATTCCGATCCAGAGCGATCTTGATGCTCTCTTCAAGGGTCACGATCATCGAAGAGTCCTGAGCCCAGACCGCTCCCGTCGAGAGAAAGATTCCAAATATCAGCCCGGTAAACCACCTCATTCTCATCGATCTATTTCCTCCTTTCCATCTTTTCGGTTCCTCTCAGAAAGATCTCGAAAACCGTATTTGCCTTTGAAATGAGCGGATAGGGATGAGGGCTGATCAGCCACTCGAAAAAAAGGGAGTTGACGATCCCTGTCAGGGCGTGGGCCATGTCCAGCGGCTCCATCGGCTTCAATTCTCCCCTGTCCACTCCCTCTTTCAGAACACGGGCGAGGTGCCTGATATAGGTAACCATCTTCTCGTGAATCTTTTTGCCCAATTCGTCCTTCACCGTCCATTCGAACCTGCTCCGTTCGGAGACATAGATCCTGAAAAAATCCCGGTTTTTTTCAATGAATTGAAACTCAAGATTCAATACGTTTTTAATCCTTTCCTTAACGGAAGTGCCCCGGCAGAGTTCGGCATTGACCAAACGATTGATCTCCTCCGTCTTTTCATCGATCAGGGTGAAGTAGAGCTCCTCTTTCGACTTGAAATACTTATAAAGCGTTCCTGTCCCGAACTCGGCCTCGTGGGCTATCTCGCTCATGGTCGTCTGGAAAAACCCCTTGCCGGCAAAGACCTTTTCGGCCGCCCGGAGGATCTCTCCCCGATGGGCCTGACGCTCTCTCTCCTTTCTGCCGACCTTCTCCATCGCTTCCTTCTCTCTTCGGAGCATCAATAATTACTATTCATTTTATGAACGAATATTCACTATTTAAAATAAAAAAAAGGGAATGTCAACGATGATCTTTTCCTGCCTGCCGCTTTCCAGGCCCCGCAGAGGATGAAATGGCTCTTTGATTGGGCCGGCTGACAGGATGGAGGATCAGGCTTTGGGCGCGAGTGATACAATCTTTCCGATTACCTCCAGGGTATGGGCGATGACCCCTTTCAAGGACTCGATGAGCCCGAGATAAAGGGGGGAAGATCTGGGCATGCAGACTCCCTGGATTAATCTCTCCTCATGCTCTTCCGAATATCCATCGGCAATCTTTAAGATGGACCTCACCTGTTCGCCCATGTGCTGGGCAAGCAGTTTATTCTTTGTCTGTATCAGGGTCGGAAGGCTCTCGAGAAGATCCATTGCCTCCTGGAAGATATCATTGACTTCCTTCACGGCGCGATCGCTAAAAAGGATGCGCTCTTTTAGCATCGAATTCAGCCGGTCCACCATCCCATCCATGTTATAACCCATCCGGTCGAAGCTGGAGGCCATCGACAGATAGGGCTTTGCCCATTCTTTGCCCTTCTCCCCCGATGAACTCTTCCCGATCAAAAACCTGGCCAGATGGGATGAATGCTTTTGGACCTCCTCATTCATCTGATCCGCTTCCTGGATTGACATTTCGGTCAGCGTCCGAAAACCTTCGAAGATCAGCTCCAATCTCTTAATCTGACTCCGGCAGACCTGAATGAGCCTCTCCTCAACATCCGTTTCCATCTCATCCCTCCTTGGGATTAAAATAATTGCATCTGTCCCCTTGATTGGAAATCTCCACCCTTTTCGGGAAAGAGAGTAATCTTTCCGTAAACACCGTCATGTCCAGGGATGATCGATACCTTTCCTTGTCTCATTCGAAGAATCCCCTCCAGAATCTTTGGCGGAGCAAAAGAGGCCAATTCCTCGGGGGACGCATCGAGGAGGATTCGGAATTCAGATTCCCCTCTTTCGACCAGCCGGGCATATTCCGTCTCCACGGTCTTCGTTCCGACCCGAACACTTAGCGCTTCTGCAATGATCTCCTCCAATGGAATGAGGTGGATGGAGGGAACGGCATCCCTCGGCACAAAACCCTCCGGTCGGTCCGCCAGATCCTCAACCCGGTGCATGACTCCAACCGTCATTTTCTGATGACAATGGGGGCAGAGATACCGGTTTGTCCTCGTTTGGGAAGGGGAGAAAATCACCCCGCACTGGCGGTGACCATCGTAGTGATACTTCCCCTCCTCCGGAAAGAATTCGATCGTGAAGAGGAATTTTCTTCTATCTTTCTTCCGGAGGGTTTCCACCACCTCCCGGTAATCCAGTTCGCAATCGAAAGCGTTGGCTTCTCTTCCCAGGCGATGGGGCGAGTGCGCATCGGAATTAGAGATGAGGGCGATGTTGTCCAATGCGGAGAGCCTCCAGTTCATCTCCGGGTCGGAGGACAGTCCGGTCTCAAGGACCCGGATATGAGGCGACATCTCTTCAAAACATTCCTCGATCGAGTCGAACCCCGAATGGGCTCCGAAGATGGAAAACCAGGGCGTCCAGGCGTGAGCGGGGACGATCAGGCAATCCTCTGAGATATCGACAACCATCTTCACCAGGTCTTTCGCCGAAAAACTGAAGATGGGCCTCCCATCCGAGGAGAGTTTACCGAGGTTTCCAAGCTTCGAGCGGATCGCCTCGGCAACTTCGAACGTGGGGGCAAAGAGGAGATTATGAATCCGCCTAACCTTGCCGCCCTGGGAATAGATATTGCTTACCTCTGCGGTCAAAAGGTAACGAACCCCCTCCTCTCCATCCCTCAGCCTGAAAAGACCGTTGCCGGATGGAACCAGTTTCGCCTGCAATTCCGCAAAATAGGTGGGATGGGTAAAATCTCCCGTCCCGAGCAGGGTGATCCCTTTTCTCTTCGCCCACCGGGCGAGCGTCTCTACCTCCATACCCTTGCTCGTTGCCCGGCTGTATTTCGAATGGAGGTGAAAATCCGCAATAAAACGCATAATAAAAAGGCTGAAACTCGAAATTCGAAACAACTACAAAATTCTAAATATCCAAATGTTTAAAACCCGCTTTGAATTTCGGTCATTTGATATTTGAATTTGTTTCGTGCTTCTATATTCGAATATCGGATTTATAAGAACACAACCTCTTTCAGGCCACGACCCTGTAGACGGTGTCGTGCTCCCTGACCTTTTCCTTCACCTTGATCCCGATGTCCGCACCGGAACCCGCTTCTTGAACATTCTGGTTCTCGATCTGAATCGAGTCAACCGTCTGGGTGACGTCGGTCGTATGGCCTACGATGTGAATCTGGTCTCCCACCTTTAAGGAACCTTCGGAGAGCCGGATGGCGGCCACGCCGATCTTGCTGAAAAATTTGATCACCTGCCCTACTTTTTTCTCTTCCATCTTTAGCCTCCTTTCTCGAGAATTAAACCTCGACTCCCATTCTCCTCACTTTTCTTAAAACATCTTCGACTTCCACCCGGTTTAAACACTCCGCTTCTTTGCACAGGAAAAATCTCTCTTCGGAACATGGGGAACAGGGAATCTCTCTTCGAACGATTTCGACTCTTTCCCCCCTTGGAGACCAGACTCTGTAATCCGTCGGTCCGAAGATAGCTATCGTCGGCAATCTTAGGGCCGCCGCCGTGTGGGTTATCCCCGAATCGTTTCCGATAAAGAACCGGCACCCTTCCATCACCGAGGCAAGCTGGACCAGGGAAAGCCCCTTTACCGGAATAAGATGCGGAGAGGCTATCCCTTCAAAAGCCCTCTGAACCTCCGCCCCTTCGGCAGGGCCGAGGACAACCAGAAAGGTTCCCGCGCAACGGGTTTGAAGATGATGATAAAGATTTAAAAAAAGGTCCAGCGGCCACACCTTTTTCTTCCCCCCACTTCCCGGATGAAGAACAATCACCTTCGATCTATTCTCCGAGCCAATCGCTCTCTCCTTCCAGAAATTCCTTCCCCATTCCCGGTCTGATTCTCCCAGGAAAAGTCTCGGGTTCTTTTCCGACGGAGGAATTCCGTATCGGGCCAATTGTTTGAGGAGATGGTCCGAGAGGTGAACCCCTTCGTCCCAATCTGGCAAGGAATTGATATGCAGGATCGGGCCCTGGCAGACTCTTTTTAAGTTTCCCATCAGGGCTCCCCCCCCATCTCTTCCGAAGACGGCGATCAGCTCAAAAGCACTGAAGAACCCAGCCATCTCCCGGTCCAACGGACCCTGGCGGACGAAGAAGGAGGCCATGCCCTTTTGATCGATGGAGTAAATCGCTTCGGCATAGAAACGCCCGTTTACTAACTGCAGGATCCGGGGATAGCCCATGATTGCTGCCCGCGCTTCAGGGAAAGCTTTTTTCAGGGCGGAAAGCGCGGGTAGCGCCAGAATGAAATCACCCAGGGCTCCCTGGTGGATCACCAGCATTGAACGGGGTTCGGAGATTTCCCTCTTAACCGAAAGTGACATCGTTTCTCATCTTCATCAGCCGGAGATCCTCTCAAGTCGTTTCTGCACATGTTCGTCCTCCGGCGTGATATCCAGGATTCTCTCGTATTCTCTTTTAGCCTCCCTCCATTTTTTCTGGTCTTCATAGAGAACGCCCAGGTTGATTCTGGCAAAGAGGTAGTTGGGATTGATACGGACTGCCTTTTTCAACTCGACGATGGCTTCTCGATATCGCCTCCGGTCACTGTAAAGAAGGGCGAGATTATAATGGAGGTCCGCATACCGGGGGTTCAATTGAACAGCCTTTTTCATCGAACGGAGGGCTTCCCGGGGCCGCCTCATCAGGCCATAGATAAAACTGAGGTGGGCATATCCCATTCCATAACGGGGATTGATCTTCAAGGCCTTCTTAAACTCCTCAACCGACCTCTGATAAAACCCGCGGTGGTAATAGACCAAACCCAGATTGAAATGAAACTGAAATTCATCCGGCGCCAGTTTTGCGGCCTTTTTCAACTCTCGAATCGCCTCGGAGGGTTCCCCTCTTCTGGCAAGACAAAGACCGACAAAATTGTAAAATGGGGCATAAAGAAGACGGAGATGCATTTTTCCGATGTCTTTTCCGACCTTCTCGTCCAGGTGAACCCCTCCCTTTTTCCAGACCCCTTTTTTCCGGTAGTAGGCACGGCAGGTGGGGTGGCTCCGGACGGCCTTTTCGATTCTCCGGACGGCCTCTCTTTGTCTTCCGGTTTGAAGGAAGATCATCCCCAGGAGATGATGGACAGCACCCTCCTTCGGACTCCGCCTGACTGCGGAGAGAAAGACCTTTTCGGCTTCTTTCCATTTCTTCATCTCAAGATAGAGACAACCTAAATGGAGGGCGGTCTCCCGATACCCGGGGTTGAGTCGAAGTCCGTTTCGGAATTCCCTTTCCGCTCCCTCTAGGTCACCCTTCGCCATCAGGAGCAAACCCATCTGGTTCCGCAGGTCTGCGTAATCCGGATGGATCTGAATCTCTTTTTGAATGTCTCGCATCACCCGCCTATAGGCCGGAATCTGTTTAACCTTCATTCTTCTCTTCCTTCTCTTCTTCTTTCGGCTCTTCCTTCTTTTCTATCCGTTGCTCTTCTTTTTTCATCAATCTCGTCGGAATCCACTGCCCTTTCTCTTTCCTCCAATTAATGAATTGGAAGACGACATCTGTAACTCCAGGGATGCTCCTGATCTTTTTCTCAAAAGAGAAGAGGGTTTTGACGGCATAGGTCCTCATGGTTTCTTCATTCCCAGCAGGGAGATGGATAGGTCGGAATGTTCCCCGTAAATAGACCACGCCCCTCACCGTTCCTAAGTCGACCTTCGTGTAGTCGATGCTGGTCCGGATCAGCATCCTTCGGACTTCAGATTGGATGACAAAATCTTCTTTGATCATGATTCAAGTCCCTGGTGGGAGTTTCTTCTCCAGAGCTCTTCGCACCGCATCTAACAACTCGACTGGATCATAGGGCTTTTTGATAAAATATCGGACACCCAGCTCCCTGGCCCTTTCCTCGGCATTCCTCTCCGGGCTACCTGTTACAAAGATGATAGGAATTTTGTTCGTCCGTTTCGATTCTTTCAACTTTTCGGCCACGCTAAAACCATCCCCGGCAGGCATCCGGATATCGAGGAGGATGAGGCTCGGTTTCTCCTTGTGGGCCATAAAAATACCCTGGGCCCCGTCAAAGGCCACGATGGTGTTATATCCCTTCGATTGAAGACGAACCGTCAATGCCTTTACAATATCCCTCTCGTCATCAATGATGAGAATTTTTCTTCTGGGAGCCATTCTTCGCCTTTCTTTTCACAAAGATCCCCTCTTCGGTTGGAATAACTCCGAATTCCGTACGGGCAATTCATGTTTGTACGCCGGAGTGCGGTGTGTCAGCATGAAGGCATGAATTGCTCCTACTCCGTACTTTCGATCTCCCTTAAAAAAGCAGCCGCATCTTCCGGAGGTGTGGGGTTGACGAAGAAACCCGTCCCCCATTCAAATCCTTCACGCAATCCGATCCGCAAGCGGGTCTCCATATGCCAGTGATATTCTTGACGGTGGAACCGCTTTTGAATCGGTGAGGTATGAAAAGTGAAACTGAACGGAGGATCGGAGAGCAGTCGGTGAAACCGGAGAAACAGGGACTGGATCACCATGGAAAGGTCCTCCATTTCCTCTTCGCAAAGCCGGTGGAAATCGGGGCTGTGCGTCTTCGGAACAATCCAGGTCTCGAAAGGAAAACGGGAGGCAAAAGGGGCAAAGATCAGGAAATGGACGGTCTCCACGATGACCCTTTTTTTCGCCGAGATCTCCTCCCTAAGGATATCGCAAAAGATACAGCGCTCCTTTCGCTGATGATAATCCAATATCCCCCAGACTTCCTCGTCAATCCTGCGGGGGATGACAGGCATTGCAATGATGTGGGAATGGGGGTGGCGGTTAAATAATCCCGGGTAATTCTTTAAGATGAGAAACTGCTCAAAACGGCGGTCCTTCTCCAGGTCAACGAGCCTCTCCCGGTAGGCCCGGAGGATCCTTCCGATCTGGGAGGGCTCCATCAGACCCAGGCTCTGATGATGTTCGGGAGTCTCGATGACGATCTCATGGGCGCCGATGGCTTCCATCATATCATACATCCCCTCGGGCCGCCGATCGAACTCTCCCTCGACCCGGAAGAAGGGATATTTATTCGGAATGACACGCACCGACCATCCCAGCCCTTCCTGCCTGATGGAGAGAGTCTCCCGAGGGGTCATCTCCTCGTTGCCTGGGCAGAAGGGACAGGGATCCTCGGTCTCCTGGGGGTGATAGGGAGGTTTAAACGGAAGATAGTCGGATGGTCCTTTCGGGTGATCGGTGGTGATTACCACCCACATCCTGGTGATCGGTTCTCTTCTCAGTTCGGCCAATGGGCCTCCTCATGCAGGATCGGTCTCTCTGCGCATTCCCAATCACAGCCTCTTCTCTGATAGGAACGTACTAAATCGAGAGAAAAGTGTCAATGAGAAAGAATCATTTTGAGTTTCCGTTTAATGGGTGAATCGATCCATCCCTCCCGGCACCCGAAACGGGCCTTCCCAGGGATGCTCGAACTCATCCACCAGCCGGTCTCGGCAGCTTTTACAGAGGGCAAAGTTAAACTCCTGGAAGACCTCCTTCTCTAGATCCTCGGGATTGGACCGCTCCACCTGCTTGAGGAGCTGGTCCAGTTGTCGGTCGACTCCCCCCTCCGGCTCCCGGAGAATTCCGTCAAACTCTGCAAAAATCCTGATCTGAGCGACATAGGTAAGGTTTCCGGGCGGAAGTTCTTTGCCGCACCTGAAACAGTTTTGCGTCTTCGGTTCGTTACTGCCCTCCTGTCCCATCTCCGCTTCTCCTTGTCTCCTTAAAGCCCTTCTCTCTCTTTCCACTCCTCCACGTCATTGACCGCCCGCTCCCCGATGAGGAGTTTTCTCTCTCGGTTCTTCACCTTTTGCTCCAGGGGAGGGAAAAGGCCGAAATTGATATTCATGGGTTGGAAAGGAACAACTGGGGAATGCGTAATATAATGAATCAGCGCTCCGATCGCCGTTGTGGGAGGCGGGGTGGCGGGTTTCTTCCCCATCTTCCTGAGATAACCATTGATTCCGGCCAGAAGCCCCATTGCCGTTGATTCCACATATCCTTCCACGCCTGTCATCTGGCCGGCAAAGAAAATGTCGGGCCGGTCTTTCAGTTGGAGAGAGGGCGTCAGGATTCGAGGGGAATCGACAAAGGTATTTCGATGGATCGAGCCCCAGCGGGCGAATTCGGCCTTCTCCAGCCCTGGAATCATTCGAAAGACCCTTCCCTGCTCCCCCTGTCTCAGTCGGGTTTGAAACCCCACCAAGTTGAAAAGGGTGGCATATCGATTCTCCTGTCTCAGTTGAACCACGGCAAACGGCGTTATTCTCGTCTTCGGGTCTCTGAGCCCCACAGGCCTGAGTGGACCGTAGGCCAGGGTATCCTTTCCACGGCCTGCCAGTTCCTCCACAGGCAGGCAGCCCTCGAAAAAGTATCTCCTTTCAAAATCCTTCAATGGAAGTTTTTCCGCCAAGCACAGGGCTTCAACGAACCGGTAATACTCTTCCTCGTCCATCGGGCAGTTCAGATAATCATCCCCTCCTTTCCCGTAGCGAGAGGCCTTGAAGGTTTTTGAAAAATCGATCGATTCCGCTGTCACAATGGGCGAAATGGCATCGTAGAAATAGAGGTGCTGTGCCCCGGTCAATTTCCGAATCTCATCGCTAAATGCCTCGGAGGTGAGAGGACCGGTCGTGACCAGAACGATCCCGTCTTTCGGGAGGGTTTTAACTTCCTCCCGTATGATCTCCACTTCTTTCAGCCCCTCCAGGAATCGGGTGATTCTTTCCGAAAAGGCCTCCCGGTCCACGGCCAGGGAATCCCCGGCAGGAACCCTCGTTTCCCTTGCCACCCTCAGGATAAGGGAATCAAGCAGCAGCAATTCCTCTTTTAAGATTCCGGAGGCGTTTTCCGGGGATTCCGATTTGAGTGAGTTGCTGCAAACCAATTCAGCGAGAAAGGGAGAACGGTGGGCAGAGGAGTAGCCACCTGGTTTTATCTCAAATAGGAAGACCTTCCCTCCTCTCTTTGCGATCTGCCACGCCGCCTCACAACCCGCCAGTCCTCCCCCAATAACAACTATATGCTCCATAATGCGCAAAGGGGACGTTGTTGACTATGTTGACTTAGTTGAACTATTCACTGCTTTCTTGTTTTTCTTTTGGGAACTTCTATGTAGCATTTTGGATATTGCTGATGTTGAAACTCCCAATAACCGCGCTACCTCGGCTAATGACATTCCCAATGTCTTGACCAACCGTTGCGCGATCTCCGAACGTACTCGTGGAATATCGCCCCGGCGCCCCCCCATTCGTAGTTCTCCAAGATTTAACTCCCCCTTTTGACACTCTTCTTCAAAAATCGCCTCGACTCTTTTGTTCCGTTCCAGTAAACTAAACTGATCACACAATTGCTCCCCTGATTCCTTCCACACTCTCTTCACAAAATCCCCACTCCCCAAAATCCTTTGATCCCCACTTATTTTCTCCCGGGATTTACGCAAGGATAAAACGGCTGACCAACCCCCATACGACCGCAGCACCCCCCCTCCAATTAACTCAGGACGTCTCCCCTGATTGGCCCCTTCCTCCAAATATCTCCAATAAGCCCTCTGCGCATCCGGTTCCCTCTTTCCAAACCAAGACAAAACATAATCCCGATCCTGCCAATCATTTCTGATCCGTCCCATCAACACGGCATGTCCACACCAGGGATATCGATCCAATTCCCATAGACTGCTTACCAAACGGGCCCTCAGGGGATTGAGATGAATGTAACGAACCAACTCTCGAAAATAAACATCCTCATCGCAAACAATGGAATGATAACGATTTTGAAACAAATGGCCGTGCCGAAAATGACGGAGATTATAAGTCACCGCATAACCGGTGAGAAACCTTCTCATAAATTTCGGTAGACCTAAAGGCCCGCTTCGTAACAGCAGATGGGCGTGATTGGTCAATAAGGACCACGCATAAATTTTAGTTTCCGTCTCTTCGACAAGATTCCCTAACCGTTCGACAAAGTTCTCACAGTCCCTATCATCATCGAAGATCCTTCGCTTTTCGATTCCCCGGAGGTTCACATGGTGAAGGGTTCCGGGAATATCAAGTCTCGCCTGACGAGGCATAAAATCTCCTTAAAGAGTCCGACTTCCGTTATTGCCATTCTTATAGCATGGCTATTCAACTTAGTCAACAACGTCCCTCTTTGTTTGTTTTGTTGGTTATTTCTGGGTGGGCAGCAGTTCTTTGAATTTTGAGGTTAGAGCAGGTAAGACTTCCTTAAAATCGGCGACGATACCTAAGTGGGCTACGCTGAAGATATTGGCCTCGGGATCCTTATTGATAGCCACAATGACCTTTGATCCCAAACAGCCAACGATATGCGACATGGCGCCGGACAGAGCGACTGCGATGTAAAGTTTGGGGCTGACCACCTTTCCGCTCTGGCCAATCTGGACCATCACCGGCGTCCAACCTTCGTCACATGGGGGCCGAGTAGCACCAACAGACCCACCCAGAACCCGAGCAAGTTCCCGGATCATCTCGAAATTTTGAGCGCTGCCGATGCCGCGACCCCCAGCAACGACGACTTCTGCGTCCTCCAGCTTCACCCCTTCCACTTCCTCTTTTATCCGATCGATCACCTTAACTTTGAGCCCAGAAGGATCGATCTTGTTTTCCACCGGAATAACCTGACCTTGCCGGGCGTCATTGCGCTCTGCCGGTGGTACGGTTTTCTGTCTTAGAGTTGCCATCTGAGGCCGGGCCAACTTTGATAACACTGTGGCATAAGCGTTCCCGCCAAAGATCGGTCTGGTCGAGACCAGAACCTTGGTTGCCGGATCAATGGATAACCCCATACAGTCCATCGCCAGCCCACCCCCCAAGCGAGCATTTAATCGTGGGGCCAAGTCACAGCCAACATCCGTATGCCCAAGAAGCATGATGGAAGGAAGCACTTCCTGGCAAAGGTTAGCCGTGACCTGAGTGTAGGCGTCGGAATTGTAGCCATCCAGGAGACTGTCTTCAGCCACATAGACTTGATCAGCCCCGTAGGCGATAGCCTCCTTGTCCAATCCCCCTGTTTTGCCGCCCATCAATAGGATACATAATTCTTCGGTCAGTTCATCGGCGAGCTTTCTTCCGACTCCGAGGAGTTCTATCGTGATGGGCGCCAATTTCCCATCCGCAATCTCACCACAAACCAAAACACCCTTATGATTAGCCATGGAATATCCTCCGTTTGTTATCCATCTGTGGAATCTGCCCTACTCTGCGTAATCAGAGATTTCGGGGCTTTTTCCGCAATCTCATCACATCAGTTTAACAAGCTTTAAGGCTAAATTGTCAGCCGCTTCGCCGGGAGTATTCCCTGTAACGAACTCACACTCGGTCTTTCGAGCCGGAACAGAGAGGCCGGTGACTTCGAGATGGGCATTCGCCTTATCCAGCGCCGAGGGTTCCGCCCCGATATCCTGTGCTTTCCAGACCGGAATCTGCTTTTTGGAGGCAATCATGAGGCGCATTCCAGCGGGAAGGCGAGGAAGCCCTATCTCACCGCTGACGGTAATCAGGCTGGGCATCGGGGCTTCCAGGACTTCATAGCCATCCTTCAGTATCCTCTTTACCCGAAGCTTCTTGTCCACTGCCTCGATATCACAAGCGGAGGTAACGACAGAAATGCCAAGGATCTCGGCTAAAATAGAACCAACCTGGCCATTGTTCCAGTCAGCCGAATAACGGCCGCACAGAACCAGATCATACCCGCCAATTTTCTGGATGGCTTTTCCCAGAACATAGGCCGTCCCGAAGCTATCGAGGTTTTCGAAGGCCGGATCCTGAAGAACGAATCCATCATCGGCCCCCATGGCGATGGCGTGCTTAATCACATCAGCAACTTTCCCCGGGCCCATGCTGATCACGGTTATTTTTCCCTTGTGCTTATCTTTGAGCCGGCAGGCTGCCTCCACCGCCCGTTCATCAAAGACACTGATTACAGGGGGCACTCCGGGTGGAGGAATCACCTTTTTCCCCTCGGGGTCAATCTTGAATTTGGCCGGCGGTATTTCAGGATCCAGGACTTGTTTTATACAGACGATTGTATGCATACGGTTCCTCTCCTCATTAAGATGATTTCATGGCTTCATCCACAATTTCAACCAGATCTCTTGCCTTCAACGATTCCTTAACCCCTTTATGTTCGATGGCATCTTCAAACATCTGCAGGCAATAAGGGCAGGCGGTCACGACGGTTTCAACCCCAGTCTTGAGAACGTCTTCAATACGCATTTGACTGATTTTTGTTGTACCGGGCTGTTCTTCGATCCACATGAGTCCGCCGCCGCCGCCACAGCAAAAACCCGTATCTCTCGATCGTTCCATTTCCTCAAGTTTTGCATTAGGGATCGCCTGCAGTATCCGGCGTGGCTCATGATAGACACTGTTGTAACGCCCTAAATAGCAGGGATCATGATAGGTAAGCCTGGAATTCAGTTCGTTGGGCAGTTTCAATTTACCCTGACGGATCAAATCGGCAATGAGCTCGGTGTAGTGAACCACCTTAAAATCGCCGCCGTACTTTGGATATTCATGCTTAATGGTATTATAGCAGTGGGGACAGGCGGTGAGGATCTCTTTAATGTTGAAGCCTTTGAAAATTTCAATATTTTGCTCTGCCATCATCTGGAACTGGAACTCATAGCCAGCTCTCCGTGCCGGGTCGCCGCAGCAGGTTTCGGACTCGCCCAATACTCCGAACTCGACGCCTGCCGCTTTAAGCACTCTCGTCATGGAAAGAGTTGCGTTGACATTTCGCTCAACAAGGGCCCCGGTGCAACCCACCCAGAAGAGAGTGTGAGCATTATCGCCTTCAGCCAATATTTTGAGTTCGAGACCGCTCGTCCAGTCGCCCCTCAACCTCATCGACTGGACTCCAGCCCATGGGTGTCCTCTTTGCTGCATATTTCGGAGCATCACCTGGGCGCTTTCCGGCATCTTACTTTGCGACAGCACCAGATTTCGCCTAAGGTCGATGATCTTGCGTATGTGCTCGATATTGACCGGGCATACTTCCTGACAGGCACCGCAGGTGGTGCAGGCCCAGATCTCCTCCTCGGTGACCACATCACCGATCATCGTTTTAGCCGGCATATCGACCTGGCTTTCCGAAGAGGGTTCAGCCTGTGGGGCAAGCAATTTAGGGCCCGTTTCCAGCAAATGCTCTTTCAAGTGATGAATGACTTCCCTGGGCGAGAGGGTCTTGCCAGTAAGCTGGGCAGGACAATGAATATGGCACCGGCCACACTCGGCACAGGCATAAAGATCAAGCAAGTCTTTCCAGGTGAAATCCAGAATCTTCGATGCGCCGAAGGTCGCCTCGCCCTCAGGAGCTTCAAGGGCTTCGAGAGGGATGGGCTCAAGCACCACTTTCTGTCCAAGTGGTTTGAAGAAGGCATTGACGAGGGAGGCAAGAATGTGCAGATGCTTGGAATGGGGAATATAGACCATGAAGCTGAGGATCACCAGGTAATGCAGCCACCACACTCCCCGGGAGGTTGCCTCCAGTGTGGTCTGTGAAAGGCCGGTTTGGTTGAGGAAACCTGCCAGAGCTGCCCCCAGGGGAGGCCAGGAGGTGTGAACCCCACGGCTGGCATGGTCAAAGCCGACGCCGATCACATGGAGCGCCATCAGTGAAAAAACCATCACCAAAATGATGCCGGCCTCAGCCGTTGGCTCCAGCCTCGGCGGTCTGATGACATAACGTCTGATGGCGGCCACGATCAGAATCAGGGTGACCAGCAGTGCGGCAATATCGAGGATGGAAAAATAGACGGTCTCAAATGGGGTGCGCTCAATCAGCGGGGACAGTCCAAAACCTCCGGCCAGACCGATAAAGATAATGTAACTGATGAAAAACAGGCTGAAGCTCCAGAATAACAGAGCATGTGCGAGTCCTGCCAGGTCTTTTCGAGTGACCGTTTTCAGGGTGCACCATTGAGGGACAACCTCGACCAGCATTGCCTTGATTCTCTCGCTTATTCTGTCGAAGCGGTTCTCCTGCTTCCCCAGACGCATGAGGCGATAGAGGAGATAAAACCTCTGCGCAAACAGGCCGAAGGCGACGGCAAACAGAACCCAGAAAATGACATAGCCCGGTATGCCCCAATAAGTTGCGCTAACCGGCGACACGATGACCTCCTTTAGACATTCCATCCTCTCGGTTGAGAGACACAGGTTTCAAAAGGGATTATATGGATTTTTCTTTACCCTTTCTGATGATCGTTCTTTTTTCTTCAGGAATTGGGGGCGGAACAGGCTCGCCTGAAATCTTCGTCACTGCACTAAATTTCGTGGGGCAAACTTCAAAGCACGTTCCGCATTTAATGCATTTCTCCTGCTCAATCACATGAACCTGGTTTTTGGCGCTTATGATCGCCTCTACGGGGCATCTCTTGGCGCACGTCATACAGGCCTGGCACTTTTCCGGGTCGATGTAGTACGAGATAACTTCACTGAACAATTTATTTATTTCGTCCTTGGTGAAAAGCTTATTCCACTCTTCTGGTTCTTTAAGACGTAATGATAATTTATCTCTGGTCACTATTTTTATATAGGGAAGTAAACTTCCAATTTCATTGAGTTTGGACTTTAATCCATTTTCGTCTAACCCTTCACTTTTTCCGAATGGTCCTATCGCACTCACCTTTTTGATAAAGTCGTTTACTGTCTCTGCGAAACGGCTTCCTTCAGCGGAAGACATAAATTCGATTCTTAGCCTTTCCGGGTTCAGCCCTATATGTTCCATTATTTTTTTAGATAGAAGCACCATGTTCAGCGCATGGTAATTTCCCTGAGTAATATATTTACATTCATCAAGACGGCAGCCACCGATATACACCCCATCCATTCCGTTATAGAAAGACCGGAAGACAAACGCAAGGTCTACCCTTCCCGTACACATGACACGGACAAGTCTTATTTCATTTGAGTATTGCAGTCTGGAAACTCCAGCCAGGTCAGCAGCGCCGTAGCCTCACCAATTGCATACAAAGCCCATGACCCTTGGTTTAAATTTGAGTCCTGCACTCATCCGTTCTCAGCTCCTTCGTTAGAAAATAAGTTAATCGGGTAGACTGCTACCCGTCTCCGATGGCCGCATCAATTTGGGCGATCAGCTGCTCATCTTCATAATGTTTCAATTGAATCGCGCCGGTCGGGCATTTTGTATTACAGAGGCCATCTCCTTTGCAGAGAATCGGGTTCATCTTCGCCTTCTTCCCTTGCCGTGTTTCATAAAGCTCTATGGCACCATAGGTACAGGCCTCAACACATGCCCCACATCCCATACATTTCTTCTCATCCACCTCACAAATAGAGCCAGAGGCGATAACGGTATCATGCGAGAGAAGCGTTAAGGCTCGCCCTGCGGCTCCATAAGCCTGGCTGATCGCTTCAGAGAGATGCTTAGGATAGTGAGCGATTCCGCAGAGATAAATCCCGTCTGTGCCGAACTCAACAGGTCTCAATTTGACATGGGCCTCCTGGAAGAAGCCATCGGCCCCCAAGGGCACCTTGAATAATTTGGATATTTCCTTACTTCCTGCGGTGGGAATCGTGGCAGCGGCCAAGGCAACGAAATCGGCATCAATCTCAACCTTGCTCCCTAAAATATCATCCGTTACAGTAACCTTAAGAACAGGCTGACCTTCCTCCGACTCACCCGCTTCCACTTGAGGTTTGTCTTGCGGTTCATAGCGAATAAATTTTACCTCTTTACCCGCCGCTTCCCTGTAATGATCCTCACTATACCCATACGTTCTCATGTCCCGAAAGAGAATATAGATATCCATCCCGGGGTTCAGCTCTTTCAGTTTCAAAGCATTCTTTATGGATTCGCCACAGCATATTCTGCTACAGTAATTTCTCTCTTCATTTCTGCAGCCAACGCATTGAATCATCACAAGACTCCCTGCGTTGATGACTTTTTCGTCTCCTTTGGCGAGCCTCTCCTCCAACTCAAGGTGAGTCATGATCCTATCATCTTCTCCATAAAGATATTCCGCAGGTTGATGTACCTCAGCCCCTATCGCGATGACGGCTGCACCATGCTTTATCTCTGTCACTCCTCTTTCAGACGTTACCCAGGTTACAAAATTCCCAACATAACCGGTAACCTCCGTGATGGTCGCCTCCGTATAAACATGGACCTGAGGATGTTGATACACCTTTTTTATCAGATCACGCAGATAGGCCTGAACATCCATTCCTTCCAGGGTATGATGTATCTTTCGGGCGATCCCCCCCAGGTCTCGCTCCTTTTCCACCAGGTGAACCTCATGCCCCTGGTTGGCGATGGAGAGAGCACACGTCATGCCGGCGACCCCCCCGCCCACCACGAGCGCTGCCTTATCGACCGGCAGATCAAAATCCTGAAGTGGCTCCAAATGGCAAGCCCGAGCTAACGACATACGGATGATATCCTTTGACTTCTGGGTGGCTTTCTCCTTTTCTTTTGAATGCACCCAGGAACAATGTTCCCGGATATTGGCCATGTCGAAGAAATATTGATTAATCCCCCCTTCTCGCAGCGAATAACGAAAGGTGGGCTCATGTGTTTTGGGGGTACAGGCCGCGACGACCACACGGTTTAGCCCTTTTTCCTTGATGACGTCCATGATTTGATTGGTCGACTCCGTGGAACATGAAAAAAGCTGCTCTTGAGCATGAACCACATAAGGTAAACTTAAACTGTATTCAACCGCAGAAGGGACATCGACGACTCTTCCGATATTGGCTCCACAATGACATACAAATACGCCGACCCTTGGTTCTTCCTGCGAGACATCTCTCTCGGGCGGGTAGATCCTTTCTGTGGTGAGCTTCCCTCGCCGGTAGCCAAGGAGTTCACCACATTGGGAACTTGCACCATTCGCGGTAAAAACCGACTCGGGAATATCCATCGGTCCATGGAAGGCTCCGCTTACAAAAATTCCCCGACGAGTGGTCTCCATGGGATCAAAAGGATTCGTTTGACAGAATCCGTGAGGACTAAGCTCAATGCCGAATTGATTCGCCAACTCATGTGCATCAGCAGGGGGATTCAATCCGACGGATAAGACCACCATATCGAATTCTTCTTCTTTGGTTCCCTCATCCGGGGTTGTATATTTAAGGATAATATTCTTTGTTTCCGGAACCTCTTTTACGATGGTGACATAGCTCCTGATAAACCGAATCCCTCGAAGTTTCTCTGTCCTCTGGTAGAATCGCTCAAAATCCTTCCCGTAGGATCGAACATCGTTATGGAATATCGCGCACTCTGCCTCTGCGTCATGGTCTTTTGTCAAAATCACCTGTTTCTGGGTGTAAGTGCAGCAAACAGCCGAACAATAGCTTTTACCGCCAGGGATGACCTGCCTGGAACCGACGCATTGAATCCAGGCTACTTTCCGGGGATGTTTCAAATCAGAAGCACGCCTGATCTCCCCTTCGAATGGCCCTGTGGAGCTTAACAGCCTCTCATAGTCCATGCTCGTGACCACATTGGCCATCTTTCCATAGCCATATTTATTTCCCACTTTAGGGTCGAAGGACTCAAAGCCCGGAGCGAGAATGATCGCTCCTACCTTGATATCGACCCTCTCTGGCGTTTGGGTAAAATCGATGGCATCTTTCTCGCACACCGCTTCACAGATACGACATTTCTTTTCTTTAAGATAGAGACAGCTTTCATCGATATAGGTGATCAGGGGAATGGCTTGGGCAAAGTAGATATGGATGGCTTTATTCTTCGATATGTCCTGATTAAATGGATCGGGGTACTTGACCGGGCAGTATTCCACGCAAGTGGTGCAACCCGTGCATTTGCTCTCTATAATATATCTGGGCTTTTTAACCAGAGTTACCCTGAAGTCCCCCTCCTCCCCTTCGACACGGTCAACTTCAGTATAGCTTAGGACCTCTATGTTTGGATGCCGGCCGACCTCGACCAGTTTGGGCGATAGTATTCAGATGGAACACTCATTGGTGGGAAAGGTCTTGTCAAGCTGGGCCATTTTGCCGCCAATGGAGGGGCTTTTATCAACCAGGTAAACTTTAAAACCCGCATTGCCAAGATCGAGTGAGGCTTGAACACCGCTGATTCCACTACCGACCACCATCACATCGCCAAAATTTCCTGATGAGAGCTTTTTAAAAAGTTGTTCAAATTGTTCTTTTTCCACTTCTCAATAACCCCATTGATTTTATTTGGCTTGCTAAATCACTTCCTGGATAATTTCTGTGACGTCCTTAATCTGTATGGCTTCGCTATCCTTGAGCGTCAATCGGCTATCCTCAAACTGGACAATGCAATAGGGGCAGGAAGTAACCAGAACCTCCGCGCCCACCCCGATCGCCTGTTGTAGTCGGAGGTCGGAAAATCTTTCACCCTTTGCCGTTTCCATCCAGATCCTGCCTCCCCCCATTCCGCAACAGAGACTGTCCTCCCGTGTGTCCGCCATCTCCACCAGTTCCAAGCCGGGTATCTTCTTCAAGACTTCCCGGGGTTCATCAAAAATGCCATTGTGCCGACCTAAGTAGCACGGGTCATGATAGGTCACCCGCTTCTTATACTCTTTGGTCAGTTTCAGCCTTCCCTCGTTGACAAGCTGGGACAGATATTGGGTGATGTGAAGCACTTCGAAGTTCACCTTGAATTCCGAATATTCGTTCTTAAAGGTGTGGTAGCAATGAGGGGAAGAAGCAAGGATTTTTTTCACTCCGTTCTCGATAAATGTTTTGATGTTTTCCCTGGCTAACCGTTTGAACAGGTCCTCATTGCCCACTTTGCGTACACTCTCGCCACAGCAATTCTCCTTGGAACCCAATATCCCGAAATCGACCCCTGCCCTGTTGAGGAGAGTGGCTGTGGCCGTGGCGACCTTCTTTAATCTTGGGTCATAGCTGGGATAGCAGCAGGGAAAATATAAGTTCTCGGTCCCCTCCGTGAACGGTTTTACGGACTGCCCTTCTGCCCACTCCGCCCGGTCTTTCTCCTGTCGCAAGGGGTTCCCGACACTAGCAATGCTTGTCATGACGCCTCGAAGATTGGGGATGCTCGCGGGAACGATCCCGTCCGGCACCATGATTCTCCGCATCGCCCTCATCAGGTCAATGATCTCCACACCCCTGGGGCACCGCTGAACACAATTGCCGCAGGAGGCGCATAGCCACAGGTCTTCGGATTCGAAAGGAACCACACCGAATTGTGCCTGATGGACCATCCTGCGAATAAAAAATTTTCTAACCCGGTTCCACGGGCAAGCCGTATCACATGTTCCGCATTGATAGCAAAATTTAAAGGCATCTCCGCCAGCCTCTTTAATGCCATCGATGACCACTTTGAAGGGGGTGAGAGGTACAGTCTCCATACTCTTTTTCGATCCTTTTTTCTCAGAGATTTCTTCGCTTTTTTAGAAATCTCTCAACTTTTCTTTGTCATTCGGGCAACCGTTTCGAGAACCTTTTGCATTCCGTATTTGTCGATCATCGATTCCAATCCGATCTCAACATCCTCCTGCTTCACTTCTTTTTTCTCTTCTTCCTCCACTTCCGTTTCTTCGTAAACCAGGGCATCATTCAAACACCACTGAACACACAGAGGCTTCTCTTGTGCCGGATCGTCTTCGCACATATCACATTTGAGAGGGAGGCCGGAATCAGGTTCTTTGAAAACGTCCCGAGAGGGGCAGGAAGCCCTGCAGAAGTCACATTCGCTATATTCCTTTCCGTCAATCACATATTTGTCCCTGCCCATGCATTCGGCTGCCGTATACTCCCCCGCATATACGGGAAGATAGATGTCTCTCAGCGGATCGTGAATCACGCGAATACGGGACCTTGCCGGATTATTGTTGCTATACTTTGGTGTAGCATGAAATGCAGAACAGATAACCTCGCATGCCCGGCAACCATTGCACTTATCAAGATCGATTTTGATCACCTTAACTTTCTTCTTAACCTTGCTCATTTTTTATGATCCCTCTCTGCTCTAAGTCTTCGGCGACATAAGCCAAATCCAATTCCTGTAAAGTCTCCTTCGTGGGAATACCCTGAAGGTCCCATCCCTTAAATTTGTAATACCCATCTAAGAGCTTTTCTTCGAGCTCGGGAAATCGTTTCTTCCAATGGTCCTCCGGCGGCTTCTCATCGGCTCTTCTCAAGCCTCTTCTTACATTGATGGCTCTAACCAGATTGCGGTTTCTATTGAATATTTGCGTTAGTCCGGCTTCATCCATATCCATTCCGGTCGCCGCGGAGATGAACGCCGGCAAATTGTGTATGTGGTAGGGAGGCTTCAGGGGAAAGGATGACAACCCGGCGCACAACCCGAGAGCATCATCAATGTGATGCATCTTCTCTTGCCAGTCGACAATTTCACAACAGGCTTCAACCGGGGGGTAGAATGGCATTGAGCGTTCCCCGCGCATTTCCCAGTCCAGAACGTATTTCTTAAACTTGTCATCAGGGGCTTGGACCCAGTCCTTTACAAACGCTTCTTTGAGCTCCATTGTGGAAAAAGGCGCCTGGGGAAAATTTCCTTCGATTTGAGTGATGTTCCCTTTCTCGCCGGTACAATACATCAGGAAATAAATAGGATTCAGCATTCCCAGCTTGAGAGGGAGCTGCTCATGTTTCTTGATGTTATTGTGAGCATAGGCTTCGGCGCCTTTGCCGATCTGCTCGGCCGCCCAATAGGTGCCGTTGGCCAAAACATCGCCTATTCCTTCCCGTCGAACGATTCTGTCAAGCAACCAGTAAAACCTTCCCTCGTTATCGGACGGCATTCCTGCCATGTCCCGGTCGGTCAAAATGCCGGCTTCATAAAGTTCAAGGCCGAAGGCCATGACCTGTGGGGTCGAGAATCCGTCCACGCCATACTCCGTAGCACGTTGCGCGATTCTAAAACCAAATTCCAGGTCCGAATAGGCCGCCATGGTATAGGTCAGTTTCGAGAAACATTTCATCATGTAGGTTGAAATTCCCGGAATGGAAATGATGGCTCCGCATTTCATGGGACAATTATAGCAACTGATGAGCCGCGTCCGCACCCTTTCCTGCGTCTCCTTCCACTTCTCTTCCACTTCCTTATTCCAAAAATCTTTTCTCCGTGTGCGGGCATTTCCCCACATGAAGTTTTCGGTATGCCACTTCTCATCATAATGGACCATCTCCTGCGGTGACCCAAGCCCTGCTAAAATGGGCATGACTTCGGGAATAAGGTTGGGTGCTCGGACTTTTATATACTGCAACACGTCGTTGCAGAGCTGCATGTATTCAGCAGGTCGGGCAATGTTGATATCCTTGGTTCCGCGAACGGCGATGGCCTTTAACCCTTTGTCTCCCATGATAGCGCCCAGTCCGAGCCGGCTGGCACTGGATCTGCCATGCTCAATGGAAGCCATGTAGACCCTGTTTTCACCTGCCAGGCCGATTGAAGCTACCTGGGCGTTCGGCTCCTTCAACTCCTGTCGGATAAGTGCTGCAGTTTCAACAGCACCTTTCCCTTTCAAGTGAGAGGCATCTCGTATCTCCACTTTGTCATTGTTGATCCACAAATAGACCAAATTGGGTGACTTACCGCGAAAGATGATTTTGTCATAACCGGCAAACTTCAATTCCGGCGCAAAAAAACCACCCATCATTGAGTATCCCATGAGCAACGTCTGGGGAGAATAGGTAGTGACAATGGTACGATTCGCACCGACAGCAGGTGTGCCACATAAAAGACCGGTGCTGAATATGAGGAGATTGGAGGGAGAAAAGGGGTCGGTTTCAGGGGGAACCCTATCCCATAACATCTTGGCATTGGTGCCCAACCCCCCAAGATGAAGTTCGGTTAATTTTGGGTCAGTTTCTACCCTTTCAATGTTTCCCCGGGATAGATCAATCTCTAACTGATAACCTGTTTCGGCGTACCTCATTGTTAACCCCTTCTATGTAGAAGTTTGTTAATAATTTCACGTGTTCTTTTATAATAAAATGATTACGTCCCCCACACAAGTAAACCTGCCTTTTCGTATCTTTTTTTGCAAATCAGATTGTTCATGTTTGTTTCATCTTTGATTGTTAACGATCGTCATCGCCCTTCAAAATAAATCCGTTGACCCCGAAGCTCGGTTCTTAATACAGTAGGATTCAATTCAAATGTTTCCTAAGATTGATAAACGGGGAGCGGTCAAAACCAATAGCCTTGAAAAAAGAAAGCATATCACCCGCATCCCAGCGCACAGAGGTATGGATATCGTGGATTCTCTTTTTTTTAAAAAATGAAAAAAGTTTTTCAGCTAAGATTCGACCAATCCCTATTCCCATCTGTCGTGGATGTACCCCTACCACTTCAATCCAGCCGCTTTGCTCAAGGCCGAAGCCCTCCCCTTTGATTTCTCCAATGATGAAGCCTACTACTTGACCATCCTTTAAAGCGACAAAGCCTAAAGATTCTTGTTTTTTAAGATGTCCCTCTACCTTTTGAATCCAGTTTTTCGATACTTTCTTTTGTAAAATGGATTCCTGGATCGCAACGATTTCAGGGGCATCTTCGGCTCTGATCTTCCGGATTTTGATCTCTCTCTCCATCTCGTTCTCAGTCAATCCGAATGATCTTCACATGCTTCCCCACCCATTCCGGAGGAAGGTAAACCCGGCCACTGTTCCCACTCTGCTTAACTTCCTTCTCGATCATCTCCTCGCCATAGACCTCGAATTTGGATTTGTTATGGACATTGATCGAAGAAGGTTGAAGCTCCTCAAGGTTAGGTTCTTTTCTTTGTATCATGCCATCCCTTAGAGGTTTAATGATTCCATGTTAACTACTTCCCAATTACAATGTACCTATAATAGAGCATCAAAAAGTTGTCAAGAAAAAAATTTACAGAAGAGGGAGTTAACCATAAAGTAGCTACAAAATAATTATACAATAAGACCAAAAAACTTGTCAAGAAAAACATTATAAAAATGGGGGACGTTGTTGACTAAGTTGAATTACGCACTTTTTCTTTGAGAATTTCTCGGTAGTATCTTGGACATTGCTGATGGAGAGGCCTTCTAAAAACTTCTCCTCTTCTGTTACTGATAATCCCAATCCCTTGACACCCTGCTTTGCAATCTCCGAATGTATCAGAAAAATATCACTCCAATGACATCCCATCCGTTGTTCTATTTGTAGTTATTCCACATAGTCAACAACGTCCCCATTTTACAATTACATAGAACATTGTTAGATTTTTTTTATGAAGATTGAACTTATCTCTCCTGCCGTTGAAGAGAATGCTCCTGTTCCCAATCTTGCCCTTCCCATCCTTGCCAGCCTCACTCCTTTGAACGTAGCGATCTCTTTTACGGACGACCTTCTTTCCCCTATCGATCTTAACAGGGAGCTGAAAGAGGTTGACCTTGTCGGAATTACTGTCCTGACCAAGACAGCCCTGAGAGCTTACCGGATTGCGGATGCATACCGGAAGAAGGGAGTCCAGGTCGTGCTGGGAGGAATTCATCCCACTGCCCTCCCCGAAGAGGCAAAAGAACACTCGGATGCCGTGGTCATCGGAGAGGCGGAAGAGATCTGGACGTCCATCATCGAAGATGCCAGGAGAGGCGATCTCAAACCTTTCTATCGGCAGGCAAATTTTACCAACCCTTTGATTATACCACAACCCCGAAGGAACATACTTCCCAGAAGGGGTTACTTTCCGCTCGATGTGGTCCAGGTCAGCCGGGGCTGCCCCTACCGCTGTGAATTCTGCTCCGTCCGGAAATTCTTCGGCGATTCCTACAGGCTCAGGCCCATTTCTGCTGTCATCGAGGAGGTCAAGAACCTTCCCCGTCGCCTAGTCATGTTCAATGACGACAATATCATCGGCCACCCTTCCTATTCCAGGGAATTGTTCAAAGCCCTCATCCCTCTCAGAAAAAAATGGATCGGCCAGGCCTCCCTGCACGGGTTGAGAGAGACCAGGGACGTGGAGCTCATGGCCAAGAGCGGGTGCATCGGCCTCCTCATCGGGTTCGAATCGCTGTCCAAGCAGAACCTGGTCCAATCTTATAAATATCAGAACAACCCGGAGGAATACCGGGAGATCATCGACCTGCTTCACCGTGCTGGAATCACCATCTGGGCTTCCTTCATCTTTGGTTTTGATGAGGACGAACCCCCGGTCTTTGACGAAACCGTCAACTTCGCCATCCAGGCCAAACTCTTCTCTGTCGTCTTTGCCCTTCTGACCCCCTACCCCGAAACGGTATTTTACCATCGTGTAAAAAAGGAAGGCCGTCTGTTTCAGGACCGATGGTGGCTCCTGGAAAACCCGAATGAAGCGGCACCATATTTCTTTCCAAAGAGGATGGACGTAGATACGCTCCGGGAGGGCTGGAAAAAGGCATGGAGGGATTTTTATTCCATTCCCTCGATCGGGAAAAGATTTCAGTGGAATTATCGATCCACTCCGATCAATCGCCTGGTCTATTTTCCTTTCCAATGGATGCAACGCCGGTTCATGCAGAAGAAAATCATCGAGGGCAGGAGAAGGTACCGGGGGCACTCATTCTGAAGAGCGGTATCCGCACTCTTTGCTCGGGCACCGCTTTGAGATACCGCCCTTCCCCTGTTTTTCAACCAGGAACGGATAATCGCACTGAGGGCATTTCTCCGGAACGGGTTTGTCCCAGAGGGCAAAGGTGCACGTCGGATAATGGGTGCAGCCATAAAAGGTCCTGCCTTTGCGGGTCCTTCGCTCCGAGATCATGCCTTCGCATCCTTCCTGGGGGCAGCGGACACCGGTATGGATCGACTGGGTGGACTTACAGGCGGGGTAGTCGGAACAGGCTAAAAATTTCCCGAATTTTCCGTTCTTGATGATCATCGGGCTTCCGCATTTCTCGCACCGCTCATCGGTCTCCACCTTTTGATTTCCACCGTTTTCCTCCACCTCCCGGGTATAACGGCATTCGGGATAGTTCGAGCAGGCCAGAAAATAACCTCTCTTGCCCCACCGCTTCACCATCTTCGATCCGCACTGCTCACAGACGGCGTCGGTGGGGATCTGCTCCCGTTTCACATCCCGCATGGAGACCTTTGCCATCTCCAGGTCCTTCCGGAAAGGAGCATAAAATTCTTTAAGCGTTTCCACCCAGCCCTTTTCCCCCTCCTCGATCTTATCCAGGTTCTCTTCCATCAGGGCCGTGAACTCAATGTTGAGAATATCAGGGAAATTGACCACCAGAAGGTCATTCACCAGATAACCCAATTCGGTGGGAAAGAACTTTCCTTTTTCCATCCCCACGTATTCCTTCCCTTTAATGGTGTTCAAAATCGCGGCGTAGGTGGAAGGCCTTCCTATCCCCTTCTCTTCGAGCTCCTTAATCAGGCTGGCCTCCGAAAATCGGGGGGGAGGCTGGGTGAAGTGCTGTTTGGGCATGAGGCCCAGTAATTCAACGACTTCTCCCTCCGTTAAAAGCGGCAACTTCTTCTCTTCCGTTTCCGCGCGGTTATCTGCGGAGCGGTGATTGTCCTCCGATTCCACATAAAGAGCCATGAATCCGGGAAAAACGGGTACGCTTCCGGACGCAGTGAAAATCCCTTCCCCCGCCTTGATCTCGATCGTGGTCTGAAGAAAAACTGCCGAGGCCATCTGGGAAGCCACGAATCGGTCCCAGATCAGTTTATAAAGCGCCCACTGATCTTTGTCGAGCACAGGCTTCATCCTGTCGGGCTCCAGGTCGAGCGAAGTCGGACGAATGGCTTCATGGGCTTCCTGGGCTCCTTTCCGGCTTTTATAGAGATTCGGTTTGGGAGGAACAAAGGATTCTCCGAAACGGTTTTTGATCCACCCCCTGACCTGATGGACGGCCTCCGAAGAGACGCGGGGAGAATCGGTCCGCATATAGGTGATCAAACCCACCGTCCCTGCCTCGCCCAGGTCCACTCCTTCATACAGTTTCTGTGCAATCCTCATGGTCTTATAGGCGCTGAACGAGAGTTTCCGGGAGGCCTCCTGCTGGAGGCGGCTGGTGATGAAGGGAGGAAGGGGATGTCGTTTCTTCTCCTGTTGAAGGATTTTTGAAACCGTGTAAGGGACCGATTCGAGCCGTTTCTTCATGGACACGGCTTCAGACTCGTTGGCCATGTCCACCTTCTTCCCCTTCCACTTAACCAGTTTTGCGTCGAAAGAAACCGGGGAGTCTTTTCCCCTCAGGGTAGCGGTCAGACTCCAGTATTCTTGAGAGATGAAACGCTCAATCTCTCTTTCTCTCTCACAGATGATCCGGACGGCAACAGATTGCACGCGGCCTGCGCTCAACCCCCTCCGCACCTTCTCCCAGAGGATGGGGCTGACCTGATACCCCACCAGTCGGTCCAGAATCCTTCGGGCCTGCTGGGCCTCGTATTTTGATTGCTGTAGCTTTCCGGGTTTTTTGAGGGCATCGAGGACGGCCTTCTTTGTGATCTCATTGAAGAGAACCCTATAGATATTTTTATTTTTACCGTCGATCTCTTCGGCGATATGCCAAGCAATGGCCTCTCCTTCCCGGTCCGGGTCGGGCCCGAGATAAATATTCTTCACCTCTTTACTGGCTTTCTTGAGCTCCCGGAGGACCTTTGTTTTCCCGGAGATGGTCACATAATCGGGATGAAAATCCCGGTCAAGATCCACCCCCAATTGACCCTCCGGAAGGTCTTTGACATGCCCCACCGAGGCCTTAATGATATAATCGTCTCCTAAAAATTTCTGAAGGGTCCTCACCTTCGTCGGAGATTCAACAACGATCATTCCCTTGACCATCTATTTTCAATCCTCTCTTCTGAATTCCACCCAAAAATATTTGAAATTTCCCAGGCCTGTCATCCTGGGCCTTGTGCTGAACTTGTTTCAGTATCGTTTCAGGATCTGACCCTCAGAACAAATCGAGATGCCGAACCAAGTTTATGACAACTTTTATGTTCTTTGAATGTTAGAAGGAAATTCTCAAATTTCATGATTTAGAATCTAATGTCATCATTCCTAACTCATCCTTCCTTATTTTTCACCCCTAAAAAATAATGGACCAGCTGGCTTCGAGCCGTTCGATCCCGCGCCGCAGGACTCACAGCCCTGAGTATGTCGAGGGTCCGAAACGACTGGAATTTCTAACGGGGTTTACATCTTCTTGCTGAAACACTTTCCGGGCCATTGAGAAACCAACCCCTTCAACTCTAAGTTTAAGAGAAGACTCGACACTTTGCCAGGCTCAAATGGACTCTCTCGAATCATCATATCGATATGGAGAGGATGATCTCCTAACATCTCAAAGAGAACCTTCTCCTCTTCGCTCAGTTCAGGCCTCCGGGGCTCGATCTCCACCCTCTCCTCCTTTTCATTTTTCCATTGGGGCAGTATCTCTTCCAGGATATCTTCACTTGATTCAACTAGCTTTGCCCCGTCCTTGATCAATCGGTTTGTCCCCCGGCTTCCCTCCGCCCCGACATTTCCCGGGATGGCGAAAACATCCCTGCCCTGATCCAGGGCATACTGGGCCGTGATGAGGGACCCGCTCTTCGGACCGGCCTGGACCACAACCACGCCGATAGAAAGGCCGCTGATGATTCGGTTTCGCTTGGGGAAATGTCCTCCCTCCGGAGATGAACCCATGGAAAATTCCGAAAGGACAGCCCCCTGCTCAATGATTTTCGTGAAGAGATTACGATTTTCGGGAGGATAGACCACATCCACCCCGCAGCCCAGAACAGCAATGGTCCTTCCCCCTCCTGCAATGGCCCCCCAGTGAGCCGCGGAATCGACCCCTCTTGCCATTCCGCTTACAATGGTAACGCCGTGATGGACAAGGTCCCGGCTAATCTTCTCCGTGATCCACTTTCCATAAGGGGAAATCCTTCTGCTTCCCACAATCGACACGGCTAATTGATCGGCCTCTTTCAATTCTCCTTTCAAGTAAAGCAGGGCAGGAGGATCATAGATATCCCTGAGGCGTGAAGGATAATCCTCATCGATTAAGGTGACAATCCTTGCTCCCGACTGTTCCAGGAGGGACAACTCTTTTTTCACCGCCTGTTCGGATGGCCCCTTTCGAATTTCGCCGGCCGCCTTCGCGCCCAGTCCTTCAACCTCCATGAGCTCATGGTACGAAGCCTGAAAGACAGCCCGAGGAGTTTTGAAACGATCAAGAAGTCTTTTAATGAAAACACTTCCGATTCCCGGAACCAAATGTAAGGCTAACCAGTAAAAAAGGTCTTCGGCCATTTTGAACATCCATGTCGGGACAACTTCCTTCTTAGAAAGAGGAAGGGTTGACCGGCAAGCGCCCCGCAAGCTCCGCCTTGCAGGCGGGGTCAAAGGGCATAGTTTTAAAATGACGCTTCATTGGCTCGCTTTCCGATCGCCAAGACGTGTCCGGGAAGCCCCGCTCTGTGAGTGGGGAGCTTCACAAAAAAAGCTTTGGAGAGGTCAGGCCGTCCCCAAAGCTTCGGATGATCATGGGAATTCACCACGTCGATTATCTCTTCTTTCCTTCCAGCTCCATCTTCTCCTTCGAATAGGGTTGGATCATATCGCCTTTATAGATGGCATCAAAAGCCTCGAGCACTCTTGCCGTATAAAAATTTCCATATCGATCGATGATTTCAATATTTCCAGAAATGTTATACTTTCTTCCAATCTTCTTGTCCGTCACTGGGTCCCGGATAATGTCCGAAGCGCGAAAAATGGTATACTTATTGCCAACGGAAACGAATTCGGCAGCCTTGAAAGAGAGGTAGATCACATCCCCTTCCGCCATTAGGTTCTTTCCTTCCTTATTGTCAAGGATGATACCGATCCCCTGATAGTCCAGGCCGGCAATAAATCCGGCCGAACGTATCTCCGGGATCATTTTCTTCTCCTCGACCGGTTTCTTCTCCTGGATGGTCTCCGACTTCTTCTCGACGGCCGGAGGAGGCTCCGCTTTCTTCACTTGCGCTACCTCCGGTTTCACCTCCTTAACCTCTTTGGGCTTCTCCTCCACCGCCTTCGGGAGTTCTTCTTTTTTCACCTCCGGCAGGGAAGAGAGGCGAACGGGATTACCCGGATAAATCCAGTGAGGGTTGGTGATATAGGGGTTCCTTTGCCACAAGGCCGGCCACAGGAATGGGTCTTTTAAAAATTTCTCCGATATATCCCAGAGCGTATCCCCCTTCTTAATGGTATAAAATTCGTCTCCCTCCTTCTTCTCCTGGGCCATAATCGATAAGGCTAAACAGAAGGAGAGAATGAATACCGCCATAAGAGAGAAACCCATCGGCCTTTTCATGTCAACCTCCTCGCTTTTAATCCCTTTCCCCCGTTTGAAACAATTCCCTACTGCTCTTGAGCGGGGTTTGATTTTAAAATATTACAGGCGGGGTTTAATGCCCCGCTGGTAATTCGGACGGCATTTAACTTAAGCTTCTATTAGGTAGGAAAATTTTTGTTTAAAATTAGCCTCTTATCCCTTCTTTGTCAAGAGAAATGTGAAGCAATTTCCATACCATATCGGCCATTTTGAGACTAACTAATGAATTTTACTTGAAAAATCCTGAAAAAGGGCGTAGAGCAGTCACTGAGAGGATTTATAAAAGTGAACATTTTTTATACAGGCGGGCCATATTTTGGAACAAATCTAATCCGTTAATAAGCATGAGGTTGTTTGACACTCAAACTTTCACTGTGTTAGAAATTTGGGACAGTGGGTTTTAACTCGTGCGAAAACTTCAAATCCCTCCCCATGGCAACAAACCCTTGCTTGGACATTAAAATATGACGGAGCTTCTCCTCCCCCTTCCCGATGAAACACTGGACTCCTTCTTCGGCGGAACGCTTAAAATTCTTCAGAAGAAAGCCGGATACCGTTTCTCAATCGATGCAGTTCTCCTCAGCCGATTTGTTAAAATCCGAAGGAATGAAAAGATTATTGACCTCGGGACAGGGTGCGGAATCCTTCCCCTTATCCTGTCGCAGGCGGCAAAAGCCTCTTCCTTTGTCGGCGTCGAGATCCAGAGGGGATTGGCTGAGTGTGCGGTTAAAAATGTCACCTTAAACCGCCTTCAAGACCGCATCTCCATCCTTCACCGCGATTTCAGAAGATTAAAGACCACTTTTCCTCCAGGTTCCTTTCACGTCGTCCTCTCCAACCCTCCCTATCGAAAAAGTCGAACCGGCAGGGTAAACCCCTCGCAGGCCAAAGCCATTGCGCGGCATGAAATCAGGGGAACCCTCAATGACCTTCTCTCCGCCGCCTCCTATCTCCTGCCGCACAAAGGGCGGGCTTGTCTCATCTTTCCCGCCTCAAGAACGATTGACCTTCTGGCAACTCTGAGAAAGTGGAAATTGGAGCCAAAGCGCGTGCAGTTTGTTCATCCGCGCATTGAGGAGGGCGCAAAATTCGTTCTCGTCGAATCGATCAAGTCGAGCGGCGCCGAATTGAATATCGTCGCTCCGCTGATTCTCGAGGAGACTAAATATTTTTTGACATTGGCGGATGAATAGGTAATAAATTGTTGAGATGAGCGGTTTAAATGTTTCGACCCTGCGGACCGAGGAGCCCTCCCCCCTGGAAGAAATTTCTCAGTGGATCGGAGACGATCTCGAAAAGGTCGACCTGGAGTTCCGGAGGCATCTGAGGTCCAGTGTCCCCATCATTTCAGCCATTGGGGAGCACCTTCTCCTGAGCGGCGGCAAACGGCTTCGTCCCATCCTGCTCCTGCTCGCGGCCAGGGCATGCGGATACCGTGGAGATCAACACATCTCCATGGCCAGCCTGATTGAATTCATCCATACGGCCACCCTCCTCCATGACGATGTCGTGGACCGGGCAGAACTCCGAAGGGGAATGGAATCGGCCAATTCCAAATGGGGCAATGAGGCATGCGTTCTGGTCGGCGACTTCCTCTTCACAAAGTGCTTCTCCCTCTTGGTGGAAACCGGAAATCAAAAAATCCTTCAGGTCATCGCACGCGCCACCACTCTCATGGCGGAAGGAGAACTGGAGGAGCTGACTAAAACAGACGACCTCTCCCTGACCGAGGAGGGGTATTTTTCCATTATTGCCCGCAAAACCGCCGCCCTTTTCTCGGCCGCCACCCAGGTCGGCGCAATCCTCGGAGAAGCTCCGGAGGAGACGGAAAGGGCCTTTGCCCATTTCGGGATGGATCTCGGCATTGCCTTCCAGTTGATGGATGACAAGCTCGACTACACGTCCCGGGAAGAAGAGTTCGGAAAGAAGATCGGGATCGACCTCCAGGAAGGAAAGATCACGCTTCCCCTGATCTCTATCTTGGACCGTTGTGACGGGGAAGACCTGGCCCTTGTCCGCAAGGCGGTCGAATCCGATCCTATCACAAAGGAATCATTCTTTCGGGTAGTTAAGATCATCGAGAAGCACCGGGGGCTAACCTACACCCTGGAAAAGGCAAAAGAGTATGTGGCGAGGGCCAAGGAACATCTTCGTCGATTTCCCAACTCGAAGGAGAGGGAAGGCCTTTTTTCGCTGTCCGATTATGTGCTGGAGAGAAGGTTATAAATGGAAGGTGCAAGTTATAAGTTATGAGTAATGGTAAATTTAAAAACAGAGGAGTTTAAAGATGGCGAGTGAATCAGACCTGCTTCAAGTGAGTGATAAAAATTTTACCTCGGAGGTTCTCCAGTCCGGTCTTCCGGTCCTGGTCGATTTCTGGGCAACCTGGTGCGGTCCCTGTCGTGCCATCGCGCCGCTCATCGAAGATCTGGCAAAGGAATTTTTCGGAAGGGTGAAGATCACTAAACTCAATGTGGATGAAAACCCGTCCACGCCCGGTCAGTATGGGGTGCGGGGAATTCCCACCCTCATCCTCTTCAAAGAGGGAAAAGTGCTCGATCAGATCGTGGGATCCGTTCCAAAGGCCCGGTTGAAGGCCATGATCGAAAAAGCCCTGTAATACGATGAAAATCGAACCGCAAAGGCTGTGGCAATCTTTTTCGTATTGTTCGCTGGCCCTATGCCTGTGTGCGATGGCGGCAATTTTCTTACCCTGTTGTGCTAAAAAGTCCGTCGAACCGGCCTCCGCACCCGACTTTAGCCTTAGAAATATCGAAGGCGAAGAGATCACTCTTTCTGGACTGAAAGGCAAGGTGGTCCTGCTCGATTTCTGGGCAACCTGGTGCGGTCCCTGCAAGGAATCAATCCCCCATCTGGTCGCACTCCACAAGAGTTATCAGGAGAAGGGATTTGAGTTGCTCGGGATGAGCATGGACAAAATGGGAGAGGTGGAAATGGTCCGCCGTTTTGTGAAATCAATGGATATCCCCTATCCCATCATCATGACCCCGGACGAGGTGGCCAGGCATTTCAAGGTGACCGGTCTTCCCACCACCGTCTTGATCGATCAGGAGGGCAGGATCAGGGAGAAAATCGTCGGCTTTAATAACGCCATTGGCCGGCAGATCAATACGAGGGTAGCGGAACTGATCTCCGAAAAACCTTAAATCCGAAATCCTGAACCTGATACTGAGAGAAAAATTTTGGTCACTTGAATTTCGAATTTTATTCCATTACCTCTTCTTCTCTTCTTGAAACAACTTGAGATAACCATCGATTACCTTCCGGGGGTCCAGGTGGAGTGCCTGGGCATAAGACTTCAAAAAACCCTTCAGATACACCATGGCGGGAAGATGTTCCAGGTCTTCCTCCTCGATTCGCTCCAGGATCCTGAGGTTGATCCTCGTCTCAGAGGCGATGACTTTGAGATCGATTCCCAATTGTTCGCGGATCTGCTTCAGTGATTTTCCCCGGTAGGTCATCTCCCCAACATCAAGGGAAAGGCCTGTAAAAGAAAGGTTGTCATTTATCCCCGATGATTTTACATGTTTTCCCATCGGTTTCTTCCTCGAAGATCCGTCCGCCGGACGGAAGTGGGACTCAATGATGATCCCGGGTCCTGCTTGTGTGATCCCTTCCTCCACGCTATTCCCAGAGGCCGTCCATCTTCCCATGACAATACCGGCATTCCCCTCCGGGCGCCTCAAACGTCTCCACCCGAAAACCCATTCTTCGGATAACCCTCCGCCCGCAATGAGGACAGAAGGTATCTTCACCCCCCTCACCCGGGATATTGCCGCAATAGACGTATCGAAGTCCCGCCGTCATCCCGATCTCCCTGGCCCTGTGAAGTGTGGCGGCAGGGGTTCTCGGAACATTGAGCATCCTGTAGGTGGGGTAAAAGGCAGAGAGATGCCATGGAACCTCTGCTCCCAGCGACAGGATGAACCGGGCGATCTCCTCAAATTCTCTTTCCGAATCGTTGAGGGTCGGAATGACAAGGGTGGTGATCTCCACCCAGATCCCTAACGCTTTCATCAACTTCAGGTTCTCAAGGACGGGCGCAAGCCCTGCCCCGCACACCTCTTTATAAAATGAATCCCGGTAACTCTTCAAATCGACATTGGCCGCATCGAGATAGGGCTGGAGGGTCCGGAGAGCCTCCTCCGTCATATAGCCATTCGTGACGAAGACATTCCGGATCCCCTCCTGGCGTGCCAGGGCTGCGGTCTCGTAGGCATATTCGAAATAGATGGTGGGCTCGGTGTAGGTGTAGGAGATGGAGCGGCATCGATTTTCTTTTGCCAGAGAGACGATCCTGGAAGGGGGGACCAGGGAACCATCGACCCGCTTTTCGTCCACCGGCATCTGGGAAATCTCGTGGTTCTGGCACTGAAGACAACGGAAGTTACATCCCGCGGTGGCCATGGAGAAGGAGGTTGTCCCGGGAAGGAAATGAAAAAGGGGCTTCTTCTCGATCGGATCGACATGCATCGAGACGACCCGTCCGAAGACGAGGCTGAAGAGTTTGCCCTCCCGGTTCACCCTCACCCCGCAGATCCCCCTTTTCGAAGGAGCAATGATGCACCGATGGCTGCAGAGGCGGCACTGTACCCTTCCCTCTTCCAAAGGACCGTAAAGCATGGCCTCTTTCATATCCCCATCCCTTCTTATGGGTGTGGACCTTCCCGACCGGGGGAAGAGCGATACTTAAAGATCGAAGCGGGGCAATTGTTGAAGAACATATTTGCGTATGGCCTGGGGAGCGGGCAAGGCCTGAAGGACTGCCTTGTCCCGGAGGAGAGGGGAAAGCATCTCATCGAAACGGCCGCCGCATGAACATCGATCCTGCCCCCGTCTTGGCCGGTAAGGGATCATCCTGTCCTGAAGGCATTTCGAACACCGGAGGACACTCTTCGAACCGGACATCTTCCCTCTCTTCGCCAGCGGTTTTCCCTCGATCTCAACGATGTCCATCGCCAGGTCGATGACCCGGGCATTGCTGATGGAAGTTCCCACGCCATAGGCATCCACCAGGGGATTGAGGCTTAGGATGCGTTTCTCGTCCAATCCCCCGCTCACATAGATCTTCACATGGCCGAATCCCCTGAGGTTCAGCTCCCAGCGGATCTCCTCGATGATCTTTTGGAAGTCCCCTCGTCTTGAACTGGGGGTATCGAGCCTGATGCCGAAGAGCCTCTTTTTCAGGGCTTCCGCCACACGGATGGCTTCGATTTTTTCGTCATTGAACGTATCGATCAGGGAAACCCGCTTCACTTTGGGATGGATCACCTCGTCAAAGGCCTTGGTCGCTTCTACCGTATCCCCGATCATCAGGATCAATGCATGGGGCATAGTGCCCGAGGGCTCCTCATGAAGCATTTCCGCATCCTTCACGACGGACACGCCGTCACACCCTCCGATGAAGGCGTTTCGCTCCACCATCGGTGCGATGCCCGGATGGATCCGTCTCGCCCCGAAACTGATTACCCTCCGGTTTCCTGCCGCTTTTTTGCAGCGAGCCGCCTTCGTGGCTACGCCGGAAGCCTGGCAGAGGAGACCCAGAATCGATGTCTCGAAAAGGCCGAAATCCGTATATCTCCCCTCGATCTCCATCACCGGCTCATAGGCCCGGAAGATCGTCCCTTCCTTCATGGCCCTCACGTTGATAGGAAGGTCTTTGAGGAGATAAACGACCTCTTCCACCCCTGCCAGAACCCCCCATCCATAATCTTCCGGAAACCGCTTGGCGATGAATTCAGCCTTGACTCGTTTGTCGATCCCCTTTGCCCTCAGGACCTCCATCGTCCTCGAGAAATAAACATCCGCATACTTCCCGGCTTTGATATCTTTTGGGTCGGCAACATGAAACATTTGTTCCTCTCTCCAAACGGCACTGGAATTTTATTTCTTATAGCAGAAATCTTCTGTCCCTGTCTATGGGAAAAAGGCTTTCGGCAAAATCGATGCGTCACAACCTTTGCTTCAAAAGCAGTATATTCAAAACGACTCTAAGAGTCAAGAGCCGACTTCTTCCCAAAGGTTCTTGACAGGAACCATCCGAACCGGTTACATTGCCGTTATCTCCAATAAAGTATAACGCTGGATCGGAATCGGATGAAAGTCGGTTATAAAATCTGGCTCGATCATCATGGGAAAGCCTTTGGCGACGGACCCTGCGAACTCCTGAGGGGAGTTCAAAAAACAAAATCGCTTCACCGCGCCGCCCTGCGGATGGGAATGTCCTATAACAAGGCCTGGCGCTTGATGGGGGCCCTTGAGAAAAGGCTTGGCTTTGCCCTGATCGACAGAAAGGCCGGGGGCTTATCCGGCGGAGGCTCACGGATCACCCCCGAGGCCTTAAGGCTGATGGAGCGGTATGAGCGGTTCCGTAAAGAGGCCGTGAAAGCGCTTGAAAATACTTTCCAGAATCATTTCGGCGAGGTGCAATGATGCTTTCTCCACGTTATGCTGTATGCCTGATGCGACACACAATACCCCTCCTTCTTGGGGTATCTCTCATCTTCGTTCCCTCCCATTCCGAGACTTCTTCCGGGAGACTGCTTCTCTTTGCAGGCGCGGCCAGCAAACCTGCAACAGAAGAGGTGGTGAAGGCTTTCCAAGAAAAAACGAACACAACGGTTGATGCGGTCTTCGGCGGTTCCGGGTTTGTCCTCTCACAGATGACATTGTCCAAAAAGGGAGACATCTACTTTCCGGGCTCATCTGACTTTATGGAATTGGCCAAAAAAGAGGGACTGGTCTATCCTGAGTCAGAAAAAATCGTGGCCTATCTTGTCCCCGCCATCAATGTCAGGAAAGGAAATCCAAAAGGGATTCAATCGCTAAAGGATTTAACGAAACAGGGCATTCGCCTTGCCATCGCCAATCCGGAAATGGTCTGCGTAGGAACGTATGCCGTGGAAATCATCGAGAAGAATCTGAATCCTCAGGAGAAGGAGAGCCTCAGGAGAAATCTGGTTAATTACACGGAGAGCTGTGAGAAAACAGCCAATGTGATCTCCCTGAAAGCGGTCGATGCCGTGCTTGGGTGGCGGGTGTTCCAATACTGGGATCCGGAGAGAATTGAAACGATCTATCTTCGGCACAAAGAAATTCCAAGAATCGGCTACATTCCCATTGCCGTCTCCAAGTTTACTTCAGGCAGGGAGGCGGCTCAAAAATTGATCGACTTCATCCTCTCGGCGCAAGGAAAGTCGATCTTCCAAAAATACAACTATCTCATGGACATCCGAGAGGCACGCCGTTTTACGACACCCGGTACGCCGGTGGGGGGGGAATATAGCCTGCCAAAACAATGGAGAACGAGGTGAAACGACTAAATGCCAATAATCAAACACCAAATAACTTCCAATAACCAATATCGAAAAGGTTTATCTTTTAATGGTTGGAGTTTAGTGATGATCTGGATATTGTGATTTGGTTATTGGAATTTCAACATTAGGAGGAGAAATGGGTTTTCGCAACACCATGATTGGCGCCGCCGTCTGTATCTTCATTTTCTACTTCGGCCTTTTGGCCTCTCTTTTTTTCTCGACAAACCTGAAAGGTTTCTGGGAATCGCTGGTTCATCCTTCCACCCTCTTCTCCATTCGGCTGAGCCTTATCGCTGCCACGATAGCCACACTTTTAGCTGTGGCTATCGGGCTCCCATCAGCCTATGCCCTCTCCCGTTACGAATTCAGGGGAAAGCGGGTGATTGATACCTTTCTCGAAATACCGATCATCATGTCGCCCATTGCCCTGGGGGCTTCGTTCCTTGTCTTCTTTCATACCCCCCTGGGTGAAGTCATCCAGCAGAGAGGGATCTTCTTCGTGTTCGAGTTTCCCGGCATCATCCTTGCTCAATTCGCAACGACCGCAGGCTTGGCCACCCGGTTGATGAAAGCCTCCCTGGATGAGATCTCTCCCCGGTATGAAGCCGTTGCCCGTTCTCTCGGATCCTCCCCATGGCAGGCCTTTTTTCGAATCACCCTTCCCCTTTCCTTCCGGGGACTTCTCGCCTCGGTCATCCTTTCCTGGGCCAAGGCCGCGGGGGAATTCGGCGCTACGGTGACCCTCGCCGGCGCCATGCCTGGAAAAACCGAAACCCTGCCCATTGCGATCTTCACCGCCCTGGCTTCAGCCAAAATAGAGAAGACAATCGTTCTGATCCTCATCCTTGTCATTCTGGGATTGGTCGCCCTTTACGCGGTTCGATTCACCGGCAGGATATTCCGTTATGATTAGAATAGAGGGACTCACCATCTTTCTGAAAACGTTTCGACTGATGGATCTCCATATCCAAATCGAGGAGGGGGAGTTTCACTTTCTTCTCGGCCCAACGGGGAGCGGGAAAACCCTGATCCTGGAATCCGTCATCGGGCTGGTTCGGCCTAAAACAGGAAGGATACGAGTTGGCGAAAGGGAGGTTCAAAACATGCCTCCCGAGCAGAGGGAAATTTCCTATGTTCCCCAGGATCTCGCCCTCTTCCCTCACTTAACCGTGAGGGAAAATATCCTTTATGGAATCAAGGCCAAAAACCAGTCCCTAACCACCGGTGCAGAATATGTCGGGTCACTTATCCAGGTCATGAAAGTCGGGCATCTTCTCGAGCGATACCCCGCCCACCTCAGCGGAGGCGAGAAGAAACGGGTGGCCCTTCTCAGGGGGCTCGCTCCGAAGCCCAAGCTTCTCCTTCTTGACGAACCCCTCTCCGGTCTGGATCCCTCCATTAAATTTGAGATTCAGCAACTATTGAAAACCCTCCATGTCTCTTTTCGTCCGACGGTTTTATGCGTCTCCCATGATTTCGAGGAAGCCTTTCTCCTGGGAGATAAGATGACGGTCTTTATGGATGGGGCCGTCGAGCAGGTGGGCAAAAGAGAGGATGTCTTCTTAAGACCTCGGACGAAGAAGGTGGCTCAGTTTCTCGGATTAAGGAATCTCTATGCCGGAAAGATCCTCACAAAGGATGATCGTTTTGAACGGACCCTGCTCGGCATCAACAACCTTCACCTGTCCATTCCAAACCGCGCAGGCCACAGTGACCTGGAGATGGGAAGGAAGGTGGATCTCTACATCCGTCCTGAAGAGGTGATGATCCTCCGAGAAGGGAAACCGGTCAAGGAATCTTTAAAATGGAATATCCTAAAAGGAAAAATCCTCGATATTGCCGACAGGGGCAGACATCATCTTGTGATATTTCAGGAAAAAACAGAGAGGGTCCTGTTCGAAATCTCCATTCCAAACTATGCCTATAGAAATCTCGATCTCTCCGCTGGAAAGCATGTCAATGTCGCCCTCCGCGACGAATCCTTCTGGGTGATGGAGTAATTTAAAAGATCTTGACGAAGATTGGATTTTATGAGATGTTTAAGTCACAATGTCATTTGGCCAAATTAAAGGAGAAAATGCGATGGGAGCCCACGAAGAATATGCAACCAAGAAAGATTTATTCGCATTCAAAGAAGAGATTATCCACGAGTTTCATGTGATCTCAGAAGGATTGATGGATCATATCAAGCTTTTAGCCGAAGGGCATTCCGGGATTGTGCAAAGGCTCGATCGAGTAGAAACCCGGCTTGACCACATCGAAAAAGAGAATGAACGTCAGCACATCGAGACTCGTGCATTAATCAAGCTCTCTTTTTCGGAACTGGATAACCGGCTCTCCAGTCTGGAGTCACAGGTCAAGGAACTTCAGGAATGGAGAAGACATATCCAGGACAAGCTCCGGATTTAATCTTCGATCCTAATCTCGATCTTATTTGGTTTCTCACAACCTTTCAGTGAATTGACCATCCCTTTGATGGAGCCCATTAAGAAATCCCGGATAAAAGGCTTTAACGGAACGATCCTGCCATCCACTTTCAGGATAATCTCTTCTTCTTTTTTCGATTTCAGGTACTTCTTTTCAATAAAATCGGCTACCCCTTTGGAGTCATCCAGGGAGAAACAGGGGATCCCGACATCAAATTCCCTGTCCGATACGACGGCGATGAGGTGATCCTCCTCGGTGCAGAGGAGTTCCTTATGTCTCGCCTTTCTGAAGATTTCGATCTTGGGCTGGACATCCTTCTTAAATCCCTCTGAAAGGATGAGGTCCACCTCCCGGATGAGCTTGTCCCGGATCTCATCGAGGGTCATATCCCTGTCCACGTTCCGGATGAGGGCGGCTTTCGTGGGAGACGAGATGATCACCGTGTGGGCCCCCGCCTGCTTGTGCCGCCAGCTATCCTTTCCCTCCCGGTCTACCTCAAACCCGTGGACATCGTGTTTCACCGTGGCGATACGATATCCTCTTCGGGTCAATTCGGGAAGAAGCTTTTCAATAAACGTCGTCTTTCCGCTGTCCGATTTTCCAACAATGGAGATGATGGGAATCATCTTTACTCCTTCAATGCGGATTGCGGAATGCAGATTTCGGAATAAAATCTATCCACATTCCGCATTCCGAATTCCGAAATCCGAATTCGATTAGAAGTTTCGATCCAGCAATTGCACCCCGACCTTTTCTCCTGCCCTGACGACTTCCCGATCCTCAGGGATGATGATCAACCCGTTTGCCCTGACCATTGAGCTCAATATTCCTGAACCTTGAGGTCCCGTGGCCGTGACCCGGTAGCCGTCCATCCCGGATGAGATCATGGCCCGGACGAAATGTCTTTTACCCGGCTCCTTCTGAATCTCCTCCTCCAAGAACGCCTCAACGACCGGCCGGAAAAGCCGCCGATGGCCCATCATTTTCAGAAGCGCAGGCCTTACAAACTGCTCGAAGGTGACCATGGAGGAAACAGGATTGCCCGGAAGGCTGAAGACCGGTTTCCCGCCGAATATCCAGAAAGCCACCGGCTTCCCCGGCTTCATCGCCACGCGCCAGAAGATCATTTCCACGCCCAGTTCCCTGAGAACATCCCTGACGAAATCATAATCCCCCACGGAGACGCCCGCCGACGAAATAAAGACATCCGCACGAAGTCCTTGAAGGACCTTCTCTTTAATCTCTTCTTTGCGGTCTTTCGCAATTCCCAGTTGAACCGGGATCGCCCCGCACTCCTTGACCTGGGCGGCCAGCGTATAGGAATTACTGGAAACGATTTTTGCCCCATCCAAGGTTTCGCCGACATCCACAAGTTCCTCGCCGGTACAGAGGATGGCCACCAACGGTCTTTGATGGACGGAGATGTAAGGTCTCCCCACCGATGCGAGCATACCGACCTCCGACGGACGAAGAATATCTCCCCTGGAAATCACCCAATCTCCTTCTTTTACATCCTCCCCTGCCCTCCGGATATGCTGGCCGGCTGAGGCCGTTGCCTGTATGAAGACAAAGCCGTTTCCCCTCTCGGTTTCCTCGACAGGGATAACCGCATCCGCGCCTCCGGGGATGGGAGCGCCGGTCATAATTCTTATGGCCTGTTCTTTCCCCACTGTTTTTTCGGAAAGGAACCCTGCACGAAGATCCTCAATCACTTCCAATCGGACGGGCGCCTTCTCCGAGGCCCCCCGAATATCTTCATGCCTGACCGCATAACCGTCCATTCCCGCATTATCCAGGGGCGGAATATCCCGGGGTGCACGAATATCCTCTCCCATCACCCGCCCCAAAGACTCCAGTATGGACACCCTTTCACATCCCAGGGGGATGATCCGCAAAAGAATCTGATCGGTGGCTTCGTCAACCGTAATCATGGCAAACGGAGTATAACATAAATCATGAGTTGTGAAAAACGTTTTATTCCATTGATCTATTGGGCTTAAGATCTCCCTTGACATATTATGAGCATATGCTTATAATTAATGTTGAGAGGAGGACATTGGAGTGGCAAGGCCAAGAAACTGCAGACAGGTTGCTTCTATGCCCGGAAATGATTACTTTAAGCCCGGGGGCGTCCCGCTCTCCGCACTGGAACAGGTTATTCTGACGGTGGATGAATTCGAAGCCATTAGGCTCGCTGATCTTGAGAACTTATACCAAGAGCAAGCAGCAGAAAAAATGAAAGTATCACGTCAAACCTTTGGGCGAATTATTGATTCCGCACATCAAAAGGTGGCAGAAGCATTGGTCAAAGGGAAAGCGTTGAAGATTGAAGGAGGTGAGTTTAAAATGGCTGCGATGAGGAAGTTCAAATGCTATGAGTGCCAGTATACCTGGGACCTCCCGTATGGAACGGGTAGACCGGAGAGCTGCCCTTCCTGTAAAAGTGGAAAGGTTCAAAGAACGCAGGAAGAGAGAGGATATGCCGGAAGGTTCGATAGAGGACAAAGCAGGTGTTTCCGTGGGCCTCAACCCAGGGAATAGCCAGGGAGGAAATACATAACCGGATACGGATTTAAATCAACGAGAAAGGAGAAAAATATGAAGGTAGGGTTTGCAGTTCAGGCAAATGAAGGAATGGAAAGCAGGGTTTATGACCATTTTGGCTCGGCGCCGGCATTTATCATTGTTGACACCGAAGGAAATGAGGTTTTAACGGTCAATAATAAGGACCTGCATCATGTTCACGGCGCATGCAATCCGATCATGGCCCTCGACGGGAAGAGCGTGGATGCAATGGTCGTGGGTGGAATCGGAGCAGGCGCATTGACCAAGTTAAACGCATTGGGAATAAGAGTGTACGGAACCGGGGCTTCGACCGTCAAAGAGAACCTTTCCCTACTGGGGAATCATAAGCTCCAGGAACTTTCCGTCCACAATTCCTGTCGGTCCCACCAGGGCGGTTGCGGACATTGATGGATTGCGGGAGGCCGTCTCGCACTTTTATCCAAATGGCCCAAAGGAGTCACCTCCGGTATGAAAATAGGAAAACCTGACAGGTTTTTTCATGTCATTCTCAACAGCATCGCCGATGGCGTATTCACCACGGACAACGAAGGTAAAATTACCTTCATCAACAAAGCGGGCCAGGAGATTACAGGATTTTTAAACGAGGAGGCCATTGGCCGTTACTGCTTTGATATCTTCAGGGCGGATATCTGCCAGACCCGGTGCGCCCTGAAGGAAACGTTGAACACGAAAAAGGAGATCACCAACCTTCCTGTCACCATTCTCAATAAGGAAGGCAGGAAGGTTCCGATCAGCATCAGCACAGCCGTTCTGAAGGACGAACGGGGTCAGGTCATCGGTGGAGTTGAAACGTTTCGAGATCTTTCTGCGATTGAAGAGCTGAAGAAGGAACTGGCTGAAAAATATACTCTTGGCGATATCATCAGTAAAAATCACCTGATGCATGACATCTTCAACATTCTTCCCGATGTTGCGGAGAGCGATAGCACGGTACTGCTTCAGGGGGCCAGCGGCACGGGAAAGGAGCTTTTTGCAAAAGCCATCCATCATCTTAGCCGGAGGAAAACAAAACCCTTCATCAAGGTGAATTGCGGCGCCCTTCCGGACACTCTCCTTGAGTCGGAGCTTTTCGGATACCTAAAAGGGGCCTTTACGGATGCCAAGAAGGATAAGCCGGGAAGGTTTGCCCTGGCCAACGGGGGAACCCTGTTTCTGGATGAGGTTGGAGACATGTCCCCTTCCCTTCAGGTCAAACTGCTCCGTGTCCTTCAAGAAAAAGAGTATGAACCATTAGGATCCGCGAGCCCGAGAAAGACCGATGTCCGAATTATTGCAGCCACCAACAAAGACCTTTCAAGGCTCATGGAAGAAGGAAAATTCAGAGAGGACCTCTTCTATCGGCTCCACGTGGTGAAGATTGAACTGCCCCTCCTTTCACAGAGAAAAGAGGACCTCCCCCTGCTCATCGATAGCTTTATTAAAAAACTCAATGCAAAAATGGGAAAACAGATCACCGGGGTATCCGATCAGGCCTTAAGACTCCTCTTGCAATACGATTATCCGGGGAATGTGCGAGAGCTCGAAAATATCCTGGAACATGCCTTTGTCCTCTGCCGAGGAAACCTTATTGATCAGGATTGTCTTCCAAAAGAATTGACTGGAGACCAGACGGGGATTGTCCCTTCTTCGCCCGCCGACGATAAGAATCCGCTTGAGCAAGCGGAGGCAAAAGTCATCGAGCAGGCGCTGAAGAAATTCGGGGGAGACCGGACCAAAGCAGCGAACGAATTGGATATCGGCCGCACCACCCTCTGGAGGAAGATGAAAAAGTATCGGCTTGCCTGAAGCGGTTTAAATCAGCCTGTTTCATTTTTGGAACTGTTTCATTCAATCTGTTTCATTTATAAAATACAATCGTACCCCCCAACAACCCTTTCGCAATACCCATTTGTTCTAACCTTTTGATATCTCATCATTTCTAATCCAGGCGATCTTTGGCACCTATTTTGCTCTTTGAAAGCTCATGGATTTGAAGATTGCCATCCCACTATTTGGAACCCGGATTTCACCCCGTTTCGATGTCTCACCAGAGATCCAGATCATCACAGTTGAGAACGGGAAAGTGGTCCGTAACGAAAATTTCCCTGTGGCTCATCTCACGCCCACCCAGCGTCTTGACCAATTAGCTTCCAATGGGGTGAACCAGGTGATTTGTGGCGGGATTGACGGGTTCTGCTTCAATCAATTGGGAAATAAAGGGATTGAAGTAATCCACAATGTGGCAGGTGAAGCCGGTGAGGTTTTGAATCTCTTCTTCAAAGGAGCGCTTCGACCCGGTTTTTGCTGTAATGGTAAAAGGGGGAGAGGTTTTTGTGGCTGGCCGAGAGGCCTTCGCGGAAAGGGGAACAGGAATGGTCAAAGAAACATGTGAAAAAGAGGCGGTCTGCGATACCTGCAATCAATCAAGTTCCTGCAGTCAGCAAGAGAAAGAGGCTCATGCCCAGGAGAGGTTGAGTTCAAAGCTCTCCCATATTAAACATCGAATCCTGGTGATGAGCGGAAAGGGGGGCGTGGGGAAAAGCACGGTCGCGACGAATTTGGCTGTTGCTTTATCTCTGGATGGGTTCAACGTCGGGCTCCTCGATGCGGACATTCATGGCCCCAACATCCCAAAGATGCTGGGAATCGAATCCAGAGTCGTGGAGGGTTCAGGAATGGGGATGATTCCTGTTGAGGTCTTCCCGAACTTGAAGGTCATTTCCATGGCTTTTTTCATCGGAGACCGGGATAACCCGGTGGTCTGGCGAGGCCCTTTGAAACACAGCGCCATCAGCCAATTCGTAGGAGAGGTGGAGTGGGGAAATCTCGATTT
>JAGVBT010000071.1 GCA_020059605.1 Deltaproteobacteria bacterium | reverse complement strand
GATGACCACATTTTTATAGTTGGAGGCGAGTTTTTCAATGTAATTACGGATGACGGAATTCGGATAACAGTAACAACCCGGCCCTTCCCCCTGCCCCATGCTCAGGAGATCGAATCCCTTTTCTTCCAGCAGAATCTCCGAGAGTTTGTAGTCGATCAGCGATTCCTTCACCACTCCGGTCGGCAAGGTCTCTTTGTTCTTTAAAAAACCATCCAGGACCTTTCCGACGGAGCTCTCCACCTTGACGCCAAGGGCCTCGCCAAAGTTGGAATTCGGATCGGCATCAACGGCAAGAATGGGTTTATCGTTTTTCTGGAGAAGGTACCGGACAATCAGCGCCGCAATGGTCGTCTTCCCCGTCCCCCCTTTTCCTGAGACTGCGATCTTCATTCAATTCCTTCCTGTAGGGGCAATTCATGAATTGCCCCTACCTATTTATTTTACTCCGGCGGCGACTTTGGCCGCCTTGACCGTGTTCATCATCAGCATGGTGATGGTCATGGGTCCCACTCCGCCGGGGACAGGAGTGATGGCGCTCGCTTTCTCCTTGACTCCGTCAAAATCGACATCACCGCAGAGTTTGGCCTTCCCTTCGGGGGTCATTCCGATCCGGTTCACTCCCACGTCGATGACAACGACCCCTTCCTTCACCATATCGGCCGTGACCGCTTTCGGTTTTCCTGCGGCCACGATGAGGATGTCCGCCCTCCGGGTGTGGAATGCCATGTCCTTTGTGCCGGTGTGGCAGATGGTGACTGTCGCATTGGCTCCTTTCTGTTTCTGGAGGAGGATGTTAGTAATGGGTTTCCCGACGATATTCGACCGCCCCACGACAACGACCTCTGCGCCATCAATCTTCGCGCCGCTTCGAATGAGAAGCTGCTGAATACCCGCCGGGGTGCATGGAAGAAAATCGGCCTCGCCGATCATCAGTTTTCCCACATTGACAGGGTGGAAACCGTCCACATCCTTCTTCGGATCAATCGCATATAGGACCTTCGTTTCGTTGATGTGCTTGGGCAGCGGAAGCTGAACCAGGATCCCGTGGATCTTCGGATCCTTGTTATATTTGTCGATCAGGGCAAGCAACTGCTCTTCCGTGATGTCTGCAGGCTGGTTGTCCTGAATCGAATAGAACCCTAAATCCTTTGAGGTTTTTTGTTTTGCCGTGACATAACTCACCGAGGCCGGGTTTTCTCCCACCAGGATGGTGACCAAGCCCGGAGTAATATTGTATTTCTCCTTGATCTGGACGACTTCCTGCTTCAATTCTTCCCGGATCTGCTGAGCGACCTCATTTCCATTGATCAATTTTGCCGTCATCTTTTTATCCCCCTTTTTGAAGTTTAAATCCGAAGCACAAAATCCGAAATTCGAAACAATCTCAAATGACCAAATCCCAAATGTTCAAGATAAAATAGTTTAAGAAATTTGAATTTTGAACATTCGAATTTGTTTCGGATTTCGATATTCGAATTTCGTATTTCAATCATTCAAGTGGCCCTTACATCACCTGCTCTGATAAATATCCGCTCTTCATCCGATGGAGCCGATCCTTCACCTGAGGAAAAGCGGAGGCGTCGGTATGGGGAAGAAACATCGCCGCGACGAATTCATTCATGAACGTCGGATGATCGCTTAATTCAAGGTTCGTCGTCATCAAGGCGATTCGCTCCGCCTCCTTCAAAAGGTTCTTGGAAAAGGAAAGGAGCCTTGTCCCTAAAAGCGAGCCATTCCCAACGAAGATAAATTTATCGATGCCTATTTCCGGGAGAAGACCGATGAAAATGGCCTTCTGCAGGTCAATATGGCGGCCAAAACCGCCGGCGATGATCACCTGTTGCAGGTCTTGAAAACCCAACCCAACGCTTTCCAGGAGGATTTTGTAACCCGCATAGATTGCTGCCTTGGTGCGGATCAGGTTCTCGATGTCGATCTCCGTGAGGGCGATGTCCTCGTGGATTCCCGTCTCTTCTTTTCTGGCAAGGACATATTCATAACCATCCGGCCCCCTTCGGACCCGGTCCGTTGGAAGGGCCCCCCGGAATTTTCCGTTGGGGTCGATCATCCCCGTTTCAAGAAGGGCGGCCACGGCGTCGATCAACCCGGATCCACAGATGCCGATGGGTTTGGTCCTCCCGATCGTTAGGATCATCGGTTCGTAGGTTCGGTGGTTGATATTGACCTCTTCAATGGCTCCACGGGCGGCCCTCATCCCGAATTTGATGCCCGCCCCTTCAAAGGCAGGACCGGCGGAGCAGGAGACGCTGGCCAGCCAGTCTTTATTCCCGAGAACGATCTCCCCGTTCGTGCCGATGTCCATATAGAGGGTGAGCGTTTCTCTCTGAAAGATCCCGGAACCCAGGATGCCTGCCACGATATCTCCTCCCACGTAACTGGCCACCATCGGGAAGATATAGGTATGGACATGATCAGCGAGGTGAATTCCAAGATGGACCGCTCTTACCGGCGGAATGAAATTGGCCGTGGGGACATACGGGGCTTCCCGGATATATTTGGGGTCAAGACCCAAAAGGAGCTGGGTCATCGTCGTATTGCCGGCAATGACCATGTGGGAGATAAGGGATCGGTCAATTCCGCTCATATCGAGCAATTCCTGAAGAATTTTGTTTAGGGTTGAGACAACAACCTCCTGCAATGTTTTAAGCCCCCCGGGCCTCTGGGAATAGATGATCCGGGTGATCACGTCCTCCCCGTAGCGGATCTGTCCGTTGTAATCAGATGCTTCGGCAAGGGCAAAAAGGCTGGTTCCGTCACATTGTCCGTCCGGGCAGGCAACGACGACGCAGCCGTTGAGGTCAAGAATCTGGCCATAAATCGTTGTCGTTCCGATATCGAAGACAACCGAATAGTTTCGTTGGGTGGTGTCGCCGGGCTCCACGTTGATCAGCTTATAACCTTTTCTGGTCAGAACGAGGGTGGCGGTTACCTTCCAGTCCGATTCTCGAAGAATTTGACTCAACCTCATGATGACCCGGAAGTCGGCGGAGATCCCCCCGATACCGTGCTGTCGCTCAAGAACGTGGGTCAGACGGGTCAGATCGCTTCTATTATCTTTTGGAGTAGGGGGATCGAGCAAGACATACTTCTTAAAGACGGCCGGATCCACTTCCCAACCCTGAACCAGCTGGTAGATATCCTGGGGAGAAAGAAGATATTTCTGGGCGGTTCGATCTCCTTTCAGCTGGAGTACCGATCGATCCACCTGAGATTCGAGGGGGATCTCAACCTCGAGATCTCCATGAACGGAGGTGAGGCAGGCGAGGCGAATTCCCTGCTCATACTCTTGAGAGGAAATGTTGGGGTGTTTCGGGGAGTCGGCCGTGCCTTGCAGAAGATGAATTTTACACTTTCCGCAGGTGGCGCTTCCACCACAGGAGGCGTTGATATGAATTCCTGCTTCCATAGCGGCTTGGAGGAGGTTCTCCCCCTCATCGACTGAAATTCTCTTTTCACCGGGATGAAAGGTAATCAGATGCTTCGGCATTTATACTCTATTTGTAACCTTTATTTCCCGGTAGCGCAAAATACCATTTTGTTGTTTTTTTAAAAAAAGAGGCACGGCAATGCCGTGCCTCCCTCCCATCTTAGAAGAGTCCGCTGACCCTGCCCGTATTGACATCGACATCGACCCTTCGATAGGCCGGATCTGAACCTGTCCCGGGCATCAGGCTGATTGTCCCGGTGACGGGGCAAAGAAACTTCGCACCGCCAAAGACCAGGACATCCCGGACAGGAAGGATCCAACCCGTAGGTACCCCCTTCTTTGTCGGGTCGTGGCTGAGGCTCAGGTGGGTCTTAACCATCATCGTCATAAAATCTTTATATTTGGGATCAGACTCGAATCGTTTCGCTTTGGCGTCGGCATCAGGAGTCCATGAAACTCCATCCGCGCCATAGACCTCTTTGGCAACCAACTCGACCCGCTTCCGCAATGGCGTTTCAAGGGGGTAGAGAAATTTGAGTTCGGTTTTATCTTTGCATGCATCCATGACGACATCGGCAAGCTCAAGGGCTCCGTCGCCACCTTTCAACCAGTGCTCGGATAGGGCGCATCTCGCTCCTGCCTGCTCCGCATATTTCCGGACCAATGCAATTTCATCCTTGGTATCGGTATGAAACGCGTTGATGCAAACGACCGGATTGATTCCGGATTTCCGGATGACACCGATGAGATGGGTCATGTTGCAGAGCCCTTTCTCAAGAAGGGCGAGGTTCTCCTTTGTGTATTCATCAGGAAGGGGTCTTCCGGGAACAACGGTCGGTCCGCCTCCGTGCATCTTAGACGCACGGATCGTGGTGGTCAAAATGGAGACGTTGGGCACCAGCCCGCTTAAACGGGATTTCACATTCCAGAATTTCTCAAAGCCGATATCTGCGGCAAAACCGCTTTCTGTCACGTGATAATCGAACATCTTTAATCCAACCCGGTCGCCGATGATGGAGGATTGACCCACAGCGATGTTGGCAAAGGGACCGGCATGGACCAGGCAGGGCTGGTATTCTGTGGACATCATCAATGTGGGATTAATCGTATTTCTCATCCAGGCGCACATGGCCCCTGCCACCTCAAGATCCGTTGTGGTAACAGGGTTCCCTTTCTTGTCATAGGCGACGACAATGCTGCCCAACCTCTCCCTGAGGTCTTTCAGATCCCTGACGATGGAGAGGATGGCCATCAGCTCAGAGCTCACGGCGATTCCGAATTTGGATTGCATCGTAAAACCATCCATTTTACCGCCAAGGCCAATGACAATGTTGCGTAAGGATTGGGCGCAAAAATCGATGATCCATCCCATCTCGATATTGGTGGGATCGATATCGAGCCTTTTGAGTTTCCGTTTGGCCAGTTCGGCATCGTCGTAGTTTCGTTCGTGTTGCATCCTGGAAGTCATAGCGACCATGGCCAGGTTGTGGGCATTTATAATGTCGTTAATATCTCCGGTGAGGCCAAGGGAGAATTCTGTCATGGGAATGAGAAGGGATTTGCCACCTCCGGCTGCGGTTCCTTTCACATTCATCGTCGGACCACCCGAAGGTTGGCGGAGGCAACCACCGACATTTTTCCCCCTTTTCCCAAGACCTTCAATCAATCCCATGCTTGTCGTTGACTTCCCTTCCCCAAGAGGGGTAGGGGTAATGGCGGTTACTTCAATATATTTCCCATCGGGTTTGTCTTTCAGGCGATCGATGATCTTCATAAAATCGAGTTTGCACAAATTCCCCATAGGAATGATTTCTTCCTTCTTGAGGCCCAGCTTATCCCTCCACTCGTCTACCGTTGGCATATTTTCTTCAGCAATTTCAGCAATCTGCCAATCCATCAGTTTTCTCGGGTCTGCATCATTATACTTTTGTGAAATTTTGAACCCCATGTTTCACGATCCCCCTTTCGTTCTAATTTTGAATTTTAAATTTTGAAATTTGAATCTTGAAATTCTTAGTCCCCCCTTTCTCCAAAGACTTTTTGGTACTTTTCTTTATGTGATAAGAGTCACAATGTTGTTTGGGATACTAAAATAATGGGGTGCTTTTGTCAAGGAAAATTTTTAAAGAAACAGAGGGGCGGTGGTATTAGTTAAAACATATTAAAATTATTGAAGAATTGATTGTTTTTGGTGTAATTTGGTAAGGCCTGAAAATTGGCAAAAAAAACGTTCAGCAAGTATAATTTATTTATTCACAGCGAATATATTTTTAATTTGACATAATTTGTTGAAATTAAATGGGATTTTATTTTTTTCTTCCGGGGGCCTGGCTCCCATTATGTTTCGATTGAAAAGCGGTTCAATCAATACCGACTGGGATTACCTAAATCCCGTCCATTAGAAATTTTTTTAGACCACGTTTTTGCATTTTTGAGAGGCCCAGTTCCTTTATTCCTCTTCCGGTTTTCCAGTAATCGGTCCGATTTACAACAGAGGACAGCTGGATGACAGCATCATGTGTGGGGGTAGGGACGCCAATGAGGTTGCCCAATGTGGAGCCCAAGACCATCCCATAGGGGACATCTTCGGAGATAAAACGGTCCTTCAAGTGTTCCGGCCCCTTCATCTTGATCCCGGCATAAATCCCGTCTTTTCCAAAGGCAGCATCCATGCTGGTATTGAGGATCCGGTAGCGGCACTCCTCTTCGGTTTCGCCAAGGTTATAACTCTTAAATTCGAGGTTGTCCCAGTGGTGGAGTTTATATCCCATCGCTTTACATAGGGCGAGCCTCTCTTCATTGAGGGACTCAAAAGCCCTGGCAACGGAAGGGGTCATCCCCTCGGCATAGAGGTAGAATTCGCCTTTGGAATGTTCAATCCGGGTGGCGCTCAATAGCGTTGCCACGGGATGAACGATGGGGTTGGGATTATTGATCGCCGCTTCCAAGACATCTCTGGCAGGCATAATGGCTGGATAGAACTGCTTTAATTTTGGGATGACTTCATCCGTCTTTTTTGCGGGAAAGACGCCGGTGGGAAGAACCACGGCATGGATGAGTACGGAGACATGACCGGGACCTTTGAGCCGTGCGCCATAGGGGAGGGTGCAGGTTTCAGCAAAGACGATCTGTTGTTTTACCTTTTTTTGCCTGAAGATTTTAACAAATTCGAGGCTTCCCCCGGACCCGGGCATCAGGATGATGATCTGTCCATCCTGAACATAAGGGGCACAGGATTCGGCCATGGTCTTGTGTCCGAAGGCAGGGGTGACGACAAAGACGACTTCGGCTTCTCGAATGGCCTGTTGTATATCGGTGGTGGCAAGGTTCAGCCTGGCCGTTCCATCGATGGAGATCCCCTCAATGCGAATCTCTTTTGTCCGGAGCACTCTTTCAAACGATTCGGCAAACTGAGGGAGTTCGCAGAAGTTAACCTTACATCCGTTCAGGGCGAGGTTTGCAGCGACCGCATGGCCGCCGTTTCCTCCCCCCAACACCGCCACCAAATCTTTCTCCATTTGGCCCTCCAGGTAAACATCTTAATATTTTATAGTATTAACAGTCTCAAAATTGAATTGACATGTTCAACAAAATCTCCCCCTGCCCCTCTCGGTTGCGAGTCGTACCGACTTTGCAAAAGAGGGGCATTTTCCCTCCCTTTGGCAAAGGGAGGCGAGGAGGGATTTTATAAAACAATGTCTTCATTATTATGAGACCGTTAATAAGTTATTTTATACTGGATTAAAATTATCCCATTTCTTTTAAAAAGACAAGGGTTGAAAATTGTTCCCTTTCAATTTAATATGATTCTAACAGGGTCATACCAATAAATAAGGAGGTAGAGCGATGAAATCCAATCGGATCGTCACCATCATTCTCATGCTTAGTGTGGTTGTTGGAGTCAGCGGCGTGTCGGGGGCTCAGGAGTTGAATTTGAAGGAATATAATGCGCTGATTGTAAAAGACCTCGAAGTTCCCTCCGGTTCTCCTGCCCCTGAATCGGCCGGACCCCTGGCGGCTGAGAAAGTGGTGTATCAGGTGAAAAGATATTCTGAGAAACACGGCCTCTTTGATGCCATTGCCAAAGAAGGAAGCAAGGGCGCCAAGGAAGCCTCTCAGGGGAAGAAAGTCCTCATCCTGAAAGGAGAGATCAAGGAATATTCGAAGGCAACCGTAGGAAGACGAATCGGTCGCTCTTTCATCCCGGGAGGCGAATTTACGGGGACGGCCGCCTTTGCGGCCCGTTATCAGTTTGTGGATAAAGAGAGCGGGAAGGTCGTCTACGAAACGGACCTGAGAACCACCTCGACGGGCGCCGATGACACCGTGGAGTATGCCATGGACAGAAACGGCGAGGCCATGGCCAAACTCCTACTGAAATTGAAAGGAAAATGATTTCATCCATAAACAAGGGGGCGCTCATCAAGACGCGCCCCCTTGTTGGTCAGTGTGGTCTATCCGTTTATACACCTCTGTCCATAATCACTACGATCACTTTTATCGTATAACCGTTGGGATGTGCGACAGCATCGATGGCGACATCGGAGTTGTTTTTTATGTCGCTTCGCTTTAAGGGGTTTCCCTTTTGATCGACCACCTTGGTGTTGTCCGTGATCAAGAATTTCTTGTTGTTCACAACAATCGCCTTATGATCCCAGGAAACATCCTTCACCGCACCTGAGAGAAAAAAGGTTTCATCCGCTCTTTTGGTCTGTGTCATGCCCACATCGAAGAAGAACACATTTATAAAAAGAGCAAGGAACATCAACAACAAAGACTTTTTTATATCCATTTCGGCCTCCCTAATAAGTTTTCTCCTTTCCGTGATGGAGAGACTAATTAAAAAACCGTTCTCCAATAGAGTGGTTTGATATTTTTAGGTAAGGTTACTTCCGGGGAAAATACCCCACCCCCAATTCCGATATATGCTACGACCTCACCGTCTACGATTGCAATGACAACCTGGGATGGAATGCCACTCCCAATTTTCATGAGACGATCGGTTTTGGAAAGGATGGGGGGCTGTCCTTCCGTGTCATTGCTTAGGTCATAATTGATCGCGGCCATTCCGGTTTTATACTGCAATACATAGACCCTTCCCGTTCCTCCCGCCAGGTGGCAGATATCCCCGACGTTCTCGTAAGATGGGGTAAATGTCGTATAATATAAGACCCCGGAATAAAGGACCGGCGGAGCCAGACATTTTTCACCCGTATTCTCCAATGTAATGAACCAACCGTTTTTAGTGTTCAAGTCATTTAGGATCTGGTTCCGGGCATCAATCTGCTCCGGTGACGGGTCAGGTATCCGTAAGAGATCCTGTAAGATATTGCTGGTGACATTAACCAGGTTTGATTCCGTCAATGGGGTGGAGGGATTCGTATCCTTGATGGCATATAATCTGTTCCAGGTTGGAAACCCAACCGTGCCCGTTTCTTGTTTTGGGTTTTCCCTGTCCCCGGTTCCAATGTATACCCATTCATATCCTGATTCAAAAGACACGTCGGGTGGATAGAATATTTTTCTTTTTTCACCCGAAGGGTTGGATCTAAAAATGACTTTCCCTGTCCAACCACTCGGGAAAGGATTGGTATTATTTGGATCTTTATCAAACCGCCAGAGCTGTCCTCCCATATCCCCGACATAAAGCCGGTCCATTTTGCCGTCTCCATTCATATCCAACGAAGCGATATCGCTTGGGATGGCGTAAGTCATGCGGGCGTCGTCCGTTTTCGTGAATTCCCAGAGCTTCGAACCGGTCATGATATCTATTGCAAAAACGGCATTGCCTTTCTGATCCGAAGCCCCGCAACTCATATTGGGGTCATTGCATCCATCATATCCGCCTGCGAAGAATACAACGAATTTGGTATCATCGCCATATGCAACCCTTTTGATCGCTGGAGCCGACCATGTCTGCCCCAATCTTTCAAAGCCGGTTGTGACCTCGTGGCCTAATAAAGGGGATGACGTTGGAGGACCGATCTCCCACAACAGACTAGGGGAATCGGGGTTAGTCACATCGAGAGCGATATAACGATCCCCTCCCCTACGAAGGCCGAAGATAATGATCGCCTTCGTGATTGCACCGTCTACATTTTTCTTAATGTAGGCCCTCGGAGGGCCGTCTGCAAAGATTTGAAGCGTGACGTCGGTTTCGAAATCTTTTAAACGGGGCAATAAGCTGGGTGGAATGAAGGCCCATAATTCCCTTCCATCGGAGTCATCGAAGGCATGTAGCATTCCGTCATTGGCTCCGGCATAGATGACCGATTTGTTTGCGTAGTGGATGATCAGCGGCCGTGAATGGATAAAAGACCCTAAAATCCAATCCACTTCCACTTCAATTTTAGTTTGCGGGTCTTCATATTTACCTTTCCTTTTCTCGTTGTGAACACCATTGTTGTTCCAATCATAAGAATCATATCCGTGAGCGAATTGAATAATTTGTTCTCTCTTCACTGCGTCATCCGATATGCCTAACTTTGAATAAGTTATGTTGGCATTGTTGACGGTGAAAGCATTTTCAGTTTCCGTTAGCAATTTCTTGTTCGGCAATCCGACATAGGTATATATTTTTCTCGGGTCGTTAACCAAATCTCTAACCTGTAATTTTTCCCCGACTCCCCCTTTTACAACCTCACCTCCATCGTCTATTGAGCTCCAATAGGATCGAGCATTCTCTTCGATTTCATTTCCAACAGTAATGGCGGCTTTATTAGTGACGTCAATAATGTCTCCTTTCTTGATGTTTCCGATGGGCGTGTCGGCGATTCCAAATTTTTTGAGGTTCCCAAGCCAAAAACTATTTAAGGTGGGTTTAAACATCGCCAGATACATGCGGTTCATGGAACTGGTGCTTTCCATCTGGCTGATCGGAACGACCGGGGCCACATAGGAGGTTGATTCCGCAGCGAGATTCAAAATATAATTCTTGATGTCAATGAATGCCTCATCCAGCTGGGACGGGTTCTCGGCAAAATAGGCGTAGCCTGAAATATTCTGAAATCCCGGATCAGGCGTGCTGGTAGTCGAACAACTGGTGATCCCTGCAGGAAAAAGTTGTCCTGAAGGAATAAGATAGGTCCCCGTGATTGAATCCGGGGCAGATTGATTGTTGCTGCCCCCATAATAGGCCGCCCAGTTCAATGTATTTTTATCCCTTAAAGGAAAGGTTGCTCCAAACCCTACGATGAATACTTTGTACCCTGCATCTGAAAGAGCTTTCGCCCTGGCGACCGTCTCTCTCCTTCTTTTGTATTGATCCGATTGCGCTTCCGAGCCAGTGCCGCTGCATGATAAGGTGTCCGCCCCATCCGAGAGCAGGATGACAAACTTTTTCCGGCACGCCTGGGCATTATCCCCAAGTTTATGATCATCCAAATAAAGTTTCGCCTCTCTCAAAGAATTTGCCAGGTGCGTCCCGCCGGTGGCTCCTGCGGCGCTGATGGAACTCCATATGGTTGCATAAGGGGTGTTAATGTCATTGATTTTTTGATTACAGCCAGCTGAATAATTTATGCCCGTGTCGCTGCCACAGTCATAAAACCTCATATACCCCATTCTCAAATTAAGGGTATCGAAATCTACATTTTCGACCACCCCATTATTATCAGCATCAAGAATATTTTTGATCGCTCTTTTTGCAATTTCGACCCGGCTGCAATCGGTCGTGTAGGCTACTCCGTCAATGGTGCGTGCTGATCTATAAAATGGACCTGAGCATACGGTATCGCTCCATTTCGGAACGGTGCCATAAGCATCAATGGTGCATTCCTTGGTGTGACTTCCCCCGGAGCTGGGGTAATAAGCAACGTCATGTCCACAAGTTTGGGAAGTTGAAATATACATTTTTGACCCGGCAGGGGTCCAACGCATACTGCCGGATAAGTCGAGGACCAAAAATATATCCGGGGGAACCTGCTGTATGGTTTGATCAAGAACATAAACATCCGTATCGGCGGCAAAAACAATGGAGAAAGAATTTAATAGAATAAATAAAATTAATATTTTTTTATTCATATATAACATCCTCCTGTTAATCTTGGTCAATGGTGATCGATTCGTCCTTTGGTAACAACCTCAACACGTTCAGGTCAATGGTGCAGGTTGATCGATTCGGCATATTCGTTGAATCATTTCCTACGGATTCAATCCAAAAATAGGCGTAGTCGAGACTGGTTGCGGAAAATGCCGGTGGCGGCCCGAATTTATTCGGATCAAAGTCAATTTTCGCTCTTATGATATTGGGAGGTTTCGTATTTAATGGATCGGTGAAAGGATCATAATTCATTCGATTAGGGACGAAGTTAACATGCCTCAATATGATTGTATTCACCCCACTATCGGCGGCATAAAAAGCGTCGGTGGATCTCCTTTTTTCCCCTGAAAGCATGATTTCAAATGTGGAAGTGAATGTGGACGCGAGACCGATAAGTGTTAAAACAACCATCATGATAAGGGCAATGACTAAAACCACTCCGGACTCATTTCCAAAAAAATGACCACGTTTTTTCTTCATCGGCAGCCCCTTTTCTTTGAAGTGTTTCATCGGAAGATAAAAGTCCCTTTACATTTTTTTGATCGAAAGATTTCTTAATGCCACTATGGAGGTCAAGGTTCTCGGTGACACCATTATAAAGCGGTCATCCTGTAGATTGGCCTGTTCGGGTCTTGTTGTTAAGCTCACACGAACAGCAATCACTTTGTCTCTACTGTTATCCACTGTTCCACTGTTGATCCAGTTGTTCACCACTCCGTCTTGTGTACCATAATCGCCGATTATTCCATCTATACCACAGGTTAAATCTAATGCATCGACGTTCTCTAATAAACGTTCGGTCGATCCATTAACGGTACGATCTAAATCTGTACCATTTAAGGTGTAAGTTACTGCACGGATTTCGGATATTAAGGGAGGGCCAACTTGGTAGTATTCATACCATACAGTGATAGAATTCCCGGCTACATTATAAGGTATGTTGGGAACAGTGACGGCCGAAGTTGAGTTATCATAATCAAATCCGGCCATTCGGAGATCCCTCACCATAATTTCCATAGCGTTTCTGATATTCTGTTGAATATCAACGACCTGGTCTTGAACCTCATAGGCTTTGCTTTGGTTTATAAAAATTTGATAGATTGCCCCAATCGCTATTGCACAGATGACCAGCGCTACCAGTAATTCAATAATGGTAATACCTCTTTTATTAGATGACAGCCGGATATTCATACTTTTCCCTCTATATTCATTTAGTTACCGGGTAATCACTGTTAAAAAACTAATTGAGTGATCTACCCTGTCGTTCCAACGAATAGTCACCGTAACTGTTTTTTGAGTATCGTTAGGAGGAGCAGGACCAATGACTGTCCAATCTCGATTATAATTAAGCCCGGTGGACCCCGGTATCGGGTTGGGATCGCTTCCATCCACGATATTAAGCCAGGCTGTAACTCTAAACTCCTCCAATTTATCCTGGGCAAAGGTGGCTGCTTCTGTGAGGTGGCCGCCAAAAGCGTTATTTCTTGTTGTCGTGGTCATTAAACCGGCCAATGCTAACAATGAAATTGAGAGAATGACAAGAGAAACGAGCACCTCGATCAGTGAAAAACCACTTGATCTTGAAAAATGATTCATGATTAGATCTCCTTTGAGGAATTGGTTTTGCAAAAGCCATACCAATCAATTTATTGCAGGCGATCAATAAATAATGTTCTTTAGTTTTAATAAGTTCCAGATTGAAAAGGCATGAGGGAAAAAATGGCGATTCCCCCCAAAAGCTTTTTTTTGAAAAAGGTTTAAAAAAAATTCAATATATTTGGGCAAAATGTCAAAAACAGCCTACAAGCTGCGGCAGGCGAAAACCCCGTTAGGAAATCCGTTGGTTGTGACCCAAAACCGTGATGGGCAGTATTTCTAAGAGGGTAAACATGATGGCCTCGTAAAAAGTCCCGATATGTCACCCTGAGCTCGTTTCAGGGTCTCGTAAGTTCTTGATTTTGTTAGATGCTGAAACAAGTCGGTACGACTCGAAACCGAGTTCAGCATGACGTCTTTCTTGTTTTTTG
>JAGVBT010000153.1 GCA_020059605.1 Deltaproteobacteria bacterium | reverse complement strand
TAACAACGCGATTCAGCGGATACCTTACACGCCCCGCTGATCGCGATCGTTCTCCTATTATGTTGTTCCTCTTGAACTCTCCATTCTGTAGGAAGCAATTGCGTCCATGAATAAGGCGCCATACTTCTTGAAGGTGATTTCACCCACTCCGACAACCGACATCATCTTCTCCTGACTGTCGGGAAGCCTCCTTGCCATTTCGAGCAGTGTGCGGTCTTGAAAAATGCAGTAAGGAGGCAGTCCCTGAGAACGGGCAACATCTGCCCTCAGCTTTCTCAGGCGATCGAAGAGAGCCATGTCCGCCTCACCCTCCATTTCCCCTTCCCTGGTCTCCTTTCTGGAGGACGAAGAGAGAGGGATCCTTTCCCTTTTTTTCATGGCGTCCCATCCGGCGGGAGTGAGGAGGAGGACCCTGTAATTCTTTTCACCGAGCGCGGTGAATTCCTGTTTCATATAACCCTGGGCCACCAGTTCCTGGATCCATTCCTCGACTTGTTCCTGAGTAAACTCGGCTAAGAGCCCGTAAGTGGAAAGTTGATTCAGTCTGAATTTTTCAACGGCCTTTTCCCTCGAACCGGTTAACACCTTAACCGCCATGCCCTGGCCAAAACGGCCCTTCATTCTGGCAACGCCGCTTAAAATCTTTGTGGCCAGAAGAGGGTCGGCCTCTTCTTTTGTCAGACCCGGCTTTCTCCCCATGCCCCGGCAGAAATCACAGCCGCCGCAGTTATCGGAGGAGTAGTATTCTCCGAAATATTCCAGGAGAAAGAACCTCCGGCAGCGGTCCAACGTCCCGTAGGCCATCATCTGATTCAGCTTCTCAATCTGGTGGACTTTTCTGAGATGGAGCGTTTGGAAGTCCACGGGAAGCTCACCAGGAGACCTGCGCGAAAGCAGACGCACCCCTCTTCCGCGAAAAGGGGGAATATACGTTCCTTCCTTCTCTTCTTCCAGGTCGATCATCAATCTCCGGAAACTCTCCTTAGAAAGGCCCGACTTTTCGATCAGTTCATCCGGGAGGAACTGAACCCCTTCAAGAAGTTCTTCTTCGGTATAAAGGTCACAGAGGGTCTTGAAAAGAGTCACTTTGGCAGCCGACCTTTTGGGTATGGATTGAAGGATCTCCCCGGATCGGCGCCTGAGGTAAAATTCAGCAAGGTTCTCATAGCGATGGAGGCGGTGGACCACTCCTGCCTCTTCGAGTATCTTGAGGGAAGAGGATACGGCCATCTCCTCCACCGGGGGATTACACAGGAGGCCGATCTCCCGGTAGGTCATCCAGAGAGGATCTTCCGGTTTTTGAAGAAGGGCCTGATAGACTGCAAGGACGGCCTCCCTGGCCGGATAGCTCATCTCGATGAAAAACTCCTGGAGTCTCCGGTCCGAGACCAAAAAGAGAAGAAGGCAGGTTGCCCGATTCCCGTCGCGGCCCGCCCGTCCGCACTCCTGATAGTAAGCTTCCATTGTTCCGGGAACCTGGTGATGGACGATCAGGCGGATGTCGGACCGGTCGATCCCCATGCCGAAAGCATTTGTGGCGATGGTGAGGTCTGCGCGGCCTTCCAAAAAAGCCTCCTGGATTCGACTTCGCTCCTCTTCCTCCATGCCGGCATGATAGCAGGAAGCCTCGATGCCCTGCTTGCCGAGATATTGAGCGATCGACTCGACGGCCTTCCGGGTTCCGGCATAGACGATGGCGCCGCCCTGAAGATGATCGAGGCGGTCGGCGAGCAAAGAAAGCTTCTCTTTTGAGCTTCTGACTTGAATGACTTCGAAGATGAGATTCTTTCGATCAAAACCGGTGACGAACTGTCTTGGAGCCCTGAGCTTCAACTGGAGAACGATGTCTTCCCTCACCCGTGAGGTCGCGGTCGCAGTGAGAGCAACGGTCTGGGGCTTCCCCAGTCCTTCCAGTGCCCGGCCGATCCTGAGATAATCCGGACGGAAGTCATGTCCCCAGGCAGAGATGCAGTGCGCTTCATCAACCGCCGCCAGGGAAACAGGCGTTTTTTTCAAAGCGCTCAGGAAGGGACCGTTCCTGAGCCGTTCAGGGGAGACATAGACGAGCTTGTAGAATCCCGACGTCATCTTGTCCAGGGCGTCTTCCTGTTCCCGCATCCCCATGAGACTGTGTATGGAGACGGCAGGAAGATCCATGACCCGCAAAGAATCGACCTGGTCCTTCATCAAGGCAATGAGAGGAGAAATGACCAGGGTCGTCCCTGGAAGGAGGAGGGCCGGAAGTTGATAACAGAGGGATTTTCCTCCGCCCGTGGGCATCACGACCAGCGCATCCTCTCCGGACAGAATGGCATCAAGGATTGCTTCCTGGCCGGGCCTAAATTCCTTGAACCCGAAGGCCCGCTCCATGAGATGGCGGGCCTGAAGGAAGAGTTGGCCTTTATCAAGAGGGTCATGCACAGGCTGATTCATCATGATGCCTTTTGGAAAAAGTTTTGGAACATCGGCAATGGTAACGACGCCCGTATCGTTATTAAAAGGCTGCGTTAATCGTCTCTTGATTCTTTTACACCTAACCGTTACCAGTAACCGAAACGCCTGCCTGCGCGAAGCCGCTTCGGCGAAGACAGGGGCTTCATAGGCCTAACTGATAACTTGGACCATTTTCATTTCTTTACGGACGATTGCCCGGAGTGTCTTTGGACCGTTCCAGGTCCATTTTTTTTCGTACTTTCTTCATCATACCCATGAGAGATTTCTGTTCGGGATGCTGACGGAAGGCCTCTTCCAGAAGGTCCAGCAAGCCTTTCAGATTTCCTTGAGCTTCGTAGCTTTTTTCAAGGGTTCCCCGGACATAATAATCTGACGGATCTTTCCGGAAGGCTTCAGACAGGCGTTGAATCGCCTCGTCATAACTTCCCATCCGGTAAAGACAGAATCCGTGTTGTTTTAAGAAATAGGGGTTTTGAGGTTCAAGTTTTGCAGCCTTTTCGTACTCCACTGCAGCCTCCCGGACCAGTCCTGCCCCTTTAAGTTTCTGGGCCAGGAGACCATGCGCCTGGGCATCTCCCTTTTTCGATTCCATTCCGATGACGATCCGGAGTTCATTAAGAACCTGGGTTTCGGGTCGGGCCCGGCTCCTTAAACGAAGGATCTCCTTCTTGACAAAGAGGTCATCCGGAGAGAGGTCTTTGATCTTTTCGAACACCTCCAGGGACTGGTCATACTTTTTCATCCGGTTAAGAATGAGGGCCTTTTCTTTCAGAAAGAGGAGATTTTCGGGATTCGCTGCAAGCACCTTGTCCAATTCCTGCAAGGCCTCTTCGAACCCTCTCATTTCCTTGAAAGACCGGGCGCTCTTCAGGATGAAGTAAGGTTTGGGATCGAAATTATAGGCCTGTCGATAGCATTCCAGGGCCTTGAGCGGGGAACGTTTTTTAAGAAAGAAATCGCCTAATACGGACAGGGCGTCCGAATGCCGGGGATTCTGGGCCAGGACCTCCTCGGCAAGTATCCTTCCTTCAACAAGGCGTCCCTGGCGGAGATAGAGGTCCGCCAGGCTGGTCTTGAGGAATGGGTCGTAAGGGTTCCTTTCCAGGCCGAGGCCGATTTCTCTTTCAGCCTCTTCGAACCGCCCTCTCTTTTTGAGAGAGACGATCCGGCCCGCCAAGGATGAATAGGACTCTTCCCGTTCCATTTGAAAAGGCCCCTGGAGCATGGAATAAAAACATCTTAATCAAAATCCGCTGATGATGCAAGGCATTCTGCCATTCCCTTCGAGGAGATACCATTGACCGGCAAAGGAGAAGCGTTGCCCTGTTATTTTTGAACAAAGCTTGTAATACTCCAGCCATCAATGAATGCCTTGAGGAACTTTCGTGGCACACTTCATCTTTGGTATCAATTTAGCCTTTTGAAAAAAAGAATCTTAAAACCCAAGAAATCAAAAGAATCACCCTAAAATCCCCTCGGTTTCGAGTCGCAACAACCTTGATCCCCCTCGGTTGCGAGTCGAAGCGACTTTTTCTAAGGGGGAAATCATGGTCTCCTCCCTTTGTAAAAGGGAGGTAAGGAGGGATTTTCAAAACGCTAAAGTGTTACAAAGAATCAATCCAGGGATCGACGATACGGACAATCTTGCCTATGATCTGCGAAAGCTTATTCAGAAGAAACTGCAAATGTTTCCAGGTGTGAGAAAGGTGATCATCGATGCGTCAATTGAGCCGATCAATGATACAAAGTATCGGATTGTCGTGGTCTCAACGGATAAGCCGGAGCAGTTCAGGGAGATGTCAACAAAGGCGCCTATCTTGAGGAAATAATTTTACAAATAATGGAACGAGTCAGCTCATTGTCTCGAATTCATCTAATGCATCAGATTGGAAATGTAAAATGATGTACCGCCTTAAAATCTCTGCGAAAGCGGGAATCCAGGAAAACACTGGATTCCGGGTCAAGCCCGGAATGACCAACCGGTCTCCGATTATGCAGGAGTGGGTTTCAAATATCCTCTGCTGGCCGTTTCGATGACTATCTTCCTTCTCTCCATGGCGGGGATTCCTCCGCTGGGCGGGTTCATGGCCAAATTCTATATCTTCAGCGCGGCGGTGGAGGCGAAATTCTACTGGTTAACCATTCTCGGGGTTCTCAACAGCGCCATCTCCGTCTATTACTATCTCCGGGTGACGGTGTTCATGTATTTCAAGGAATCGGAACGCGAGATCACGGGTC
>JAGVBT010000152.1 GCA_020059605.1 Deltaproteobacteria bacterium | reverse complement strand
GTTTCGAGTCGTACCGACTTGTTTCAGCATCCAACAGTTTCAAGAACTTACGAGACCCTGAAACGAGTTCAGGGTGACAGGTCGGGACTTTTTACGAGACCATCACTTATAACTCAACGCTTAAAATTTAACACTCAAAAAGGCCTCTCAAATTCTCCCGTGTCGATCCATTCTTTTTTGAGAATCGACCAGAAGTCCTCGGCAAGCCCTCTCGATACATATTCATAGGGCAGCCAGCCATATCCTCTCTCCCCCCATTCTTTTCCCCATGAGTTGCGGATAATGAGGGCGCCGGTCGTTTCGACCTTTCCATATTTATTCCTGATCTTCATCTTGTCATCATACCCCACAGCCGCCACGGCATGGCCGCCCTCAATCCTTTCCTTGGGGGCAGGGAATGGAATTCTTCCGTTGCTGACGGCCTGTTCGATGGAATTATAAACCGTAAACCCGAACATGGCCGGATGGCCCTTTGAAAGGTAGGTTTTTATCCTTTTTAGAACCTCTTCCCCTTTTACCCCTGCCGGGTCATGCCTGAAATACTTTAGCGCCTGGTAGTTCTGGGCAAAGGCATAGCAGAATGCCGGAGGCTCCAGGTCGAACCTTTTCCCATCGTCCGAGTAGGGCCAGTAAGCTTCAGGGGGAACTCCGAAAAGAAGCATTGATCCCATCGTTGTTCTCAAGTAAGCTCCCGTATCTCCGGTCATCTTCATCAGGTTTCGGGTTACTTTGTAGAGAAAAAGTCTTGAAGCTTCGATGTGCCTTCCGAATGCCTTTCTTTCGTAATATTCGATGATGCCGGCTCCGGCATGGGCAGTGCAAGAGCCAAGGTTTCCCTGGTCTTCAATGGGTGAGCACCATTCCCTGAGATCGAAGGATACGGGAATAGTTTTAACCTTTCGCTTTTCCCCTTGACCGAGAACCATTTGAATCTCCTCGGTCTGATCCGTATAATCCCTGAAATCCGGATAATCCGGCAGCCACCCCATTCCATGCCTTCTTTCCATATCCATTGGCCCCTCCCTGAAATGATTTGGATTTTGTTAAAATGTCCATCAAACAGCTGACATGGCCGTTGATGTTACCCTTCTTCATAACATTTCTTTCATCACGATCAATAGTTACATGAAAGAGTTCAATTAAGCACAGAGCGTTGACATAATGTCATCCGGTTAATTTATTTTCAATACCAAATATATTTAGCAATATCAAGTAGTAATAGGTTTTTTGAAAACAATCATGAGATGCCATTCAACTTTTTGACAAAAATGTACTTTTAACTTTTTTTTCAAAAAAAATGAGATTCCCATACTTTACTCATCTTATTTTAAATTAACCCCATTTATCTTGCCTTACTGATAAAATTTTAAGGTTCTCGTTGGCATTTTAATTGCTCTTCCCTTGTATCAAACAGAATCGCTTAAATCAAAATTTAATAACATGATAAAGGGAGGGAGAGCTCATGAGATGGTTGATTGCGCTATTGATGGTTCTATTTATTTGTGGATCAGCGTTCGGCGCCACCCTTAACCTCAGGGCAACCTGGACCGCCAATACCGAGGCGGATATGAAAGAGTATCGCCTATACCGAACCGATGGCACAAGAGCTTTGATCGGAACCATTCAGCATCCCAACACATCACATAATTTTTCAATTACCGTTCCGGATCAATCTTCAGGGACAGTGACCTTTGTACTGACAGCCGTTGATACCAATAACAATGAAAGCCTGGATAGCACGCCTGCATCGTATGCTTATAATCTTGATACGGTTCCTCCGGCTGCGCCGAAAAATCTTTCTGTTCAGAAGCAGTAATCGATCACGGAAAGATCTTGTCCGGGATTTGATTTTGAATATAAACTTGACTTTTGAATAAAGAAACGCATAATATCAATCAAATGGGAACAAATCGTGTCAAAAAATAAGATTCGATTAAAAAAATTTGGCGATTCCTCCCAAAGGACCCTTCTCCATCTCTTCACTTTCCTTCTCTCCTTGCTGATTCCCCTTGCATTCTTTCAGGTCTTGTGGGCTGCCGATGTTAGATTGGCCTGGGATCCCAATACGGAGCCTAACCTGGCCGGCTACAGGATTTATTACGGAACGGCCCCGAGAACCTACGGTTCGCCCATCAACCTCGGAAACGTCACCTCTCATACGATAACGGGGCTTGCCGCAGGCCGCACCTATTTCTTTGCCGTAACTGCCTATAACAGTTTAAACCTGGAGAGCGGTTATTCCGAGGAGGCGGCGGCCGTGATTCAGAATTTAAGGACGGGGTGGAACCTTATCTCGGCTCCGGCTCTCATGTCGAGTTCAGCCATCGCCGATTTTCTTGCCCCCCTTTCCGGATTATATGAAAAGGTATACGTTTACATCAGCAGTGATTCCGCTGACCCTTGGAAAATGTTCGATCCGGCAGCCCCTTCCTATATGAATGATCTTCAATCCGTGAACAGTGGAATGGGAATCTGGATTAAGATGAAACAGAATGCCGAATTCATGCTTCCCGGCATGTTTCCCTCCGGTTCAACCATTCCCCTTTACACCGGGTGGAATTTGATCTCCTACAGGGGAAACCGGAGCCGCCCCGTGACAGAGGCTCTTTCCTCGATCTCGGGAAAATACGAAAAGGTAACGGCCTACGTCAGCACGGATTCTGCTGACCCATGGAAGATGTTCGACCCGGCTGCGCCTTCCTATATGAATGATTTAACCGTGATGGAGCCCGGTCTCGGGTACTGGATCAAGGTGAGAGAGAACTGCTCGTTAGTCGTGAATAACTGAACAGGGCGGAGAGCGCAAGATGAAAAAAGGAATTTTCTTCTCTTTAATATTCATAGCGATCGGGATGTTATTCGCGGGAGGAGCCTGGGCCCTTCCGCCCATGCCCCATAATTTCGGCGGAACAGTGAAACAGGACGGTAACAACGTCCCCACCGGCACCGTTGTGTCTGCCTGGATTGGAGGGATTCAATATAAGAGCACAACCGTCTTCCTGAGCGGGGGCGAAACGGTCTATAGCATGGATGTCCCGGGCGATGATCCGGAAACCACTGGCATCAAAGAGGGTGCTTTGAGTGGAGAAACAATCTCCTTCATGGTGGGAAGCAATTGGGCCTCTCAAACAGCTACCTTTGCTTCCGGCGCCACCACGGTGCTCCACCTCACCCTGACAACCCAACATATATTAAATACATCCGCCAGCCCCTACAACGGCGGCTCCGTTTCAAAGAGCCCCAATAAAAGCACCTATAATCCAGGCGAGCAGGTCGCGTTAACGGCTTCGGCCTATTCGGGCTTCGAATTCAGCTTCTGGAGCGGGGACGCCTCGGGCTCCAGTTCCACCATCACCATCACGATGAACTCCAACAAATCGGTCATCGCCAACTTCACCCAGGTTCAGGTCACCCAGTATACCCTCTCCGTCTCCTCCTCTCCTTCAAACGGAGGATATGTTACGGTATATCCCAATAAATCTTTATACACGGCCGGTGAACAGGTCACTTTGACGGGCTCGGCTAATACGGGTTACCAGTTCAGCTCCTGGAGCGGGGACGCCTCGGGCTCCAGTTCCACCATCACCATCACGATGAACTCCAACAAGACGGTCACCGCCACTTTCACCCAGGCGATTTCCGAAACGATCGCTACGCCCTCAATACCTTCAGGGCCAGGCAACGGGGTGAGGAACACGTCGTATACCTTTACCACCGGCGGATCCGCTTCAAGCCTGGGGCATCAGGTTCAATATCGGTTTAATTGGGGAGATGGGACCCTGTCGCCATGGCTTTCCTTGGGGTCCGTGAGCGCCTCCCGTGCCTGGAATTCCACGGGAACCTATTCTGTCAGGGCCCAGGCGCGGTGCGCATCGGATTTGGTGGAATCGGCCTGGTCTGGAGCATTGACGGTCGTGATCACTTCCACCCAGCAACTGCCGTTGGTCGGCGTTCTCGAAAGCCCGGTGGACGGGAGCAAGGTCTCCGGCATCACAACGATTCATGGGTGGGCGCTTGACGGCAAGGGGATACAGAAAGTGGAACTCTTCATTGACGGACAGTTGATAGGAAATATTCCTTACGGAAGCACCCGGGCAGATGTCCAGGCAGCTTATCCGAATTATCCGAACGCCGCAAATTCAGGGTTCGGAATGATTTGGAACTATTCGATCCTGCCTCAGGGTCCGCACGAGATCAAAGTGAGGGTTTACAACCAGGATGGCGTGACCAAAGACCTGGTCTCCAACATGGTGGTGGGGCAATTCCACGGGGAGTTCGTTGAAGGGGTTTTCCCGAGTGAACGGTGGATCTATAATTTGAGCGTAACGGTCAACGGGGTGACCAGACGTTATGATGTCAAGCTCCAATGGTCGAATGAGAATCAAAGCTTTGTCATCACTGAAATCATAGCAAAATAATCGAACTGCCACCGGTGCCAGCCCAATGTGGGTTCGCAACCCCGTCGCTGCATTAAAATCGGTCTCTCAAAAAAAATCCCCCGCCCCGTTCAGGTCGGGGGATTTTTTTGCCGGATTCAATCCCTCGCCATTTTCATGAAATGGCATCCGATTTGCAATAACGAATTTTCGTAAAAACAGTCTCAACGGGAGGTTTGATTCAATGGCCTTTGCAACTCAAATCATCTCTCTCTCCATTCTCTTTCTATTCGAAATCGGGCTTGCATCTTTCCCTGTCTCTGCAGCCACCTATTATGTGGATACGAACAAAGGCAATGATTCCAACGCGGGGATTTCAAGGCAGGCGCCATTAAAAACGATTCAGATGGGGGCCGATAAGACTGTCCCCGGAGATACGGTCATTGTTCTTCCGGGGTCTTACGGCGAAAGGGTTCGCGTCACGCGTTCGGGGGCTTCGGGCCAGCCTATCGTCTTTCAGGCGGAAGATCCGGCCGTTTGCCATGGGTTTACCATCCGGGCCGATCACATCCATATCATCGGGTTCGAGATCACGGATACGGTTAACGACTGGGCCGAAGGAGCGGGAATTCACCTGCAGGGGAAATATGGCGAAATCCGGTCCAACTCCATCCACGACGTCACCCGTGTGGGCATTCAGGTTTGGGCGGCGGATAAGGACTCGCCGGAGACGAGCGATTGTAAAATTGTCGGAAACCGGATCGTCCGGGCAGGCCTTTCGGGCATCGAAATCTATGGGAGAAACCACCTGGTCGAGGGAAACGATATCAGCCACACCTTGCAGCGCCCTCCCAAATGGGTCAACCCGCCGGATTGGGTCGATGCGGACGGGATGCGATTCTTCGGATCGGGCCATGTCATCCGGAGGAATCATATTCATGACATCTCAACGGCCGATCCGGGAAATACCGATCCCCATGTCGACTGCTTTCAGACCTGGGGACCCGCCTATAATATCCTGATTGAGCAGAACGATTGTGACATCCCGGATGACGGGATGCAGGCGATCATGATCAACGCGCTGACCCCGCCCGTGAGGGATATCACCGTAAGGAACAATGTGGTGAAGGCCTTCCAGTTTCTCAATGTCTGGAACGCTGATTGTCTCGTCGTTGTGAACAACACCTTCGTAAGCCGGCTCTCCTACCAGCGGGGAAGCGCTTACGCAATCGAGCTTCACGACTCGCCAAACGCTAAAATCAGGAACAATATTTTCTACGATGCAGGCCGGAATGAATACGCTTACCTGTGGAATGACAACGGATCAGCGGCCGGATTGGAAGTGGGACATAACTGCCATTATATCAGCAATGGATTCCCGCCCGCCGGACTTCCATGGCCGGATGATCTTTGGACGAATCCCAAGCTGCTCAACCCATCGGCCAATAATTTCCGCTTGCTAAAGGATTCCCCTCTCATCGACAGGGGCAATTTTCTCGCCGGGGTCTCGAACGATTTTGACGGGAACGTGCGGCCCCTGGGCCAGGGGTTCGATATCGGCGCATTTGAGTTTCAGCCGAACACATCCACGATGACTCCCCCGAATGGCCTGAGAGTCCTCAGGTGACCGGCCCTGGGAGTTCACCTCAAAAAGATCCCTCCGCTTCCTTTTCGGTGAGAATGATCTCGCCTGCGTTGGGAAACGCCCGGTAGTAAATCACTCTTTCAGAACCCTCCTGGACCGGGAGGACAATCTCCGAACCATTTCCCTGCCGGACTTTCACACGGGTCCAGTGCATGGGGACCGAACTCCGGAGAGTGAGCGGAACGTGATAGATGGAAGGGTCGAGAGAATGGGACAGAGTCAACCGGATCTCGGAGGCCCCTTCGGAAAGGACCGTCAAGGTCGAGGAGGTTCTCTGCCGCATATAACGGGCGATGTTTCCGAACGTGTCGACCCAGAGATCTCCGGAGAGAAGCCGGTCAAGAAAGTCTTCGAAGAAGTCGGGATCGGTGATCTCATAGAAGTGGAGGGAAAACCAGGCGTTTCGCTGCTCGGCCAGGCGCAGATATTGTTCGAGACCGGCAAGCATCGTCCCCTCGTGGATATCATAACTCCCGACATTATATAACGTGGCAGGTTCCCAGGTGGGCCCGCCTTCGTAGTGATTCAGAAAACCTCCCTCGGGCACCCACCCTCCCCTCACGGCAACATAATAGTCCGCGGCAACGCGTTGAACCTCCGCATTCGATTTGCCGAAAGGATAGGCGAAGGTCAAGCAGGATCTGTGGGGGGAAACGACGATGGCGTTCACCTTGGCCGATCCCGCGCGGGAAAGAAAATCGATGTTCAGCTCGCCGTCGGTCACGATCACGGGAAAGGTCGCCTCAAACGGTTTCCTCCAGCCAGCTTCGGAGAATAGATCGAGTTTACTCAGAACCACCTGCCCCTCGATCCGGACGTCGAAGATCCGCCTTCCGCCGGTGCGGAATAACATCTCCGCAAATTTGAGCGTGACCAGGTAAGGTCCGTTTGGCATCGGGACGGCATAGGAAAAGTTCCCGAACCGTTCGCTCTGGTAGAGAGGCCCGTCTTCCGCTCCCTCGACCGGCGCCCACAGACTCCTTTTCATACCTCCGGAGAAAAACCGATCGGCCTGATAAAGGACCCCTGCCTGATCCTCGTAGGCCCTGCCGCCGCAATTGACGGCAAACACCACGTCCTGCGGGCCCGACGGGAGAAGGGCGTTTTCCTCGATCATTCTGCGCGATTCGAGAAGCTCCCATCGCATCACCCCTTCCTGGAGCAGGGTGAGGTCGGGGTGATTGATCGACGCGCTTCCGATCTCATGGCCCTGCCGGGCAAGTTCGCGCCAGGTCTCCCACTTCACGTGGCTGTAAATCCAGCCCGGGTCGGTGATCAGGAAGAATGTCCCCTTCAGGTTCCGCTCGTTGAGCAGGGGCGCTGCCAGGGTCGCCTGGGAGAGGTAACCGTCATCGAAGGTGAGCGAAACAGCCCCTTTGCGATGATCCTGGAAAGGGGTGATTTCATGCGATGCAAAAGAAACATTGACCAAAAAGGCCCATCCGATGATCAACCCGGTCCATCCTGCATTCCTTCTCTTCATTGAAAACCTCCTCATCGATTTCCCTTCTCTTTTACTAATCAGTCCATAATTGTATAGACACCGAGACTGAACCCCAGCCGTTCGTGCTGAGCTTGTCGAAGCATGAATGGCTGGGGGACGGACCCTTCGACAGGCTCAGGTCGCTTCGACTCGCAACCGAGGTGAGCGGTGATGTCTAACCAAACGACAGAATATGTCTTGTCAATTATGGACTCCTTAGTAACCTATCTTCTTTCTCGCGCACAACAGGAGCGTGCTCGTCAGCAGATCTTCTCTCGTATATCCTTTGGCCGCCAATTCTTCTTCGATCTCCCCGATTAAAAATGCTTCCCCTTCGACGAACGTTTCTTCTTCCACGACCTCCATGGCATCCCGGAAGATCTGCCGGTATTGGCCGATCGTCAACCGGTTCAGATACGAATCGGCAGGGAAGCGCCGGTCGCGCAGATGATCCCATGGGGCAACGCCCGGAGGAGACGATGGATCAGGATGGCCCCATGCGAGGCAATGCCCCCCCGAGAGGCATGGGAAGAGATGGATGAAGAGGACCGCCATTCCATCCGGCCGGAGGAGACGGTTGATCTCTCTCGCGGCGGCCGCCACGTCATCGACATGCTCTAAAACCGATCTCGAAAAGATAAAATCAAAACTCCCGGAATCAAAAGCCATCCGGGTCGCATCCATGATCCGGGTATCCACCCCGTCAAAGCGGACCGGTTTTCCGTAGGCTTTGGATACTTCCGAGAAGTAATGGCGGTCAAAAAAAAGATGTCTTGTGAAGGATTTCAACGCCCTCTCAAAGCCGCTTTGCCTCAGGGTCCGCAGGAACACGGAAAGATTCATCCGGTAGGTGGGGATTTCAAGATCGATCCCGATCACGCCGGCCCCGTCGGTATGAAACAGAATCGTCTGAACGGCTCTCTGTCCGTAGCCGATCTCAAGGATGTTCGCTTTTTCGACCGGCATGGGGAGATAGCGTTCGAAAAAACCGATCAAACGCAGGTGGTCCGCAACCGCCTGTCTGGCTTCGAGAGAAACTCCCTTGCGATGCGCCCGAAAGAGCGATCGAATCGACTCCATCTTGAGACGAAGAGACATTCTTTGGGAGTGATCGGCTGTCTTCAATTCAGTTTTCACCCGTTAGAAATGATGCCCCGCCCGGATTCGAGTCGTAGCGACTGGAATGCCTAACGGGGCGCGCTTCTTTTCAAAAGAGGCCTGACCGCTTCAATCAGGTTTTTCCGCTGAAGCTCCCAGCGGTACCGTTGATAGACTTTCATGCCCCGTTGTAGAACCTCCTGTCGCCGGACAGGATTCCGATAGACCTCCAGGATAACGCCCGCAAGGCTCCGGGGGTCGCCGGGTTCGAAAAAGTAGAGGTCGCCTTCGTCAAAGTAATCGAGAATCCCTTTGGTTTTGGGGGCGATGACCGGTTTGGCCATGGACAGATACTCAAAGATCCGGGTCGGAAAATTTAAGCGGGTAAAGGGACTCAGAGGGTTAGGGATGACGCCGACGTCGACCTCCCGGATCGCTTCGGCGATCTTCTCCTGCGGGCGGTACCCGTGATAACGCACCGTCTTTTCAAGGCCGAACTCATTGATCCGCCTTAAAAACCCCTGCACAAAATCCCCGTCGCCATAAACATCAAGTCTCAGGTTTGGAATTTTTTCCTGCAGGTGAAGCAGGGCCTGGAGCGCAATCTCCAGTCCAAACCACTCCATGATGGAGCCATGATACATAACAATAAAGGAATCTCTTTCTCCATCCGGTTTCTCCCGTGGCCCGGACGATTCTTTAAAAATCGTCTCCTGGGGCGAATTCATGACGATGTGAATCTTCTCCTCCGGACAGCTCCTTGAAACAAAAAGATCACGAAAGGCAATATTAGGGGTGAGCACAACATGGGCAAACTTGATGCTCTGTTTTTCAAGAAAAGAGAGAAGCAGAATGGCCGGATGGGATCGACCGATGGAATATTTGGCCATGTAGACCTCAGGCATCGGGTCGTGCAGATCAAGAATGATTTTGGCCCCGCTAAGCCTGGGCAACATGGCGCTGAAGACCAGGAGATCCGGCATATTGTGGACATGAACCGCCCGATAGGGACGGCGGAGGTGAAGCAGGGATAATTTGAAAAAGGCCTGGAGAAGAAACCACCCGTATTCCCAGAGATACCAGAGCTTCCCGCCCCTGGTCCGTTTCCCCGGCAGTCGAAAAACATGAACCCCGTTCACTTCTTCCTCCTGCTTCTCCTTCTCCTTGCGAAGACAGAGGACATCCACTGCCCAGCCGGCTTCGACCATGGCCTCCGCTTCTCGCCTGGGCCTCGTGTCAGCAGGGTAAAAAGAGAAAACTACGGATGCGATCCGAACCGCCACGTTTACCTCATTAAAAAATCCGTTGCTTGCCCCGTTAGAAATTTTTATGATTCACCAGGAATTCCTCTGGGTAACCCGCTTCTAACGGGGCTTTCGGCGAAAACCTTAGGTCACCCGGAATTTATCTTTTTATGAACCGATAAATTTTCGATGCCACAATTCGAACGAGATTAACAGATAGAGTTGCCTTAGATAATTCTCCTTTCCCCTTTCATGGAGGGCGATGAGCGTTTTAATATAATCCCGGTTGAAATAGTGATGGACCGATGCGTGCTCACTGAACAGGCAATCTTTCAGGAGGGACCTCATCTTCACACGGAGCCATTGATCGATGGGGTTCGCAAACCCCTTCTTTTTTTTGTAAATCCGTGATTTGGGCAGCCATTTTTCGATGGCCTTCTTATGGAGGTATTTTCCTTGAAACCCTCTGAGCTTCAGGTCCGGAGGGAGGGTCTCGATGAACTCCACCAAGCGGTAATCGAGATAGGGAACCCTCGCTTCGATCGAATTGGCCATCGAGGTCTTATCGTTGACCATCAATAAATCGTCCGGGAGAAAAACGCGGGTGTCGAGGTAGAGCATCTGGCTCAGGGGATCCAAATGGCTCACCTCGGACTGAAGAAGGCGGAGTGCCTCCCTGACATCCCACCCGTGGGCGTTTATCGCTTCTTTGACCCAGGGTTGAAAAAGTTTCTCCCTCATCTCCTCGCTGTAAAAGGAATAGACTTTGACGAACCGGGTTAAGAGATCAGGTTCATCCAGGGCAGCCACCCCCCGCTTCCATCTCTCATTTCTCGGAAGCATCAAGACAAACCGTTTGATCGCCTCCGTTACAAAAGGGGGGAGCCTGCTGTAAACCTGCGATAATTTTATTCCCACGTATCTTTGATACCCTGCCCACGGTTCATCCGCCCCCTGCCCGGTCAAGGCCACTTTTACCTTCTCCGCAGCGATCTTGCTCACGAAATAAAAAGCGGCCGCCGTTTCATTTCCAACCGGCTCTTCGATATCCCATAGATAATGGTCAAAATATTTTTCATAATCTTCCGAACGGACCACCATCTCGCTGTGATTCGTCTCGAAGACCCTTGCCAGGGTTCTGGCATCCTCTGTCTCGTTTGTCTTCTCCCCTTCTTCGAACCCGATGGTAAAGGTGTGGAGGGGACCGGAAGTATATTGTTTCATAATGGCCAGCAGTGTTCCCGAATCGATTCCTGAACTTAAGAAGAGCCCGACCGGGACATCGCTTCTCAACTGCAAACGAACGGCGTCCTCCAATAGGAACCGGTATCTTTCGATCAGTTCTCCCTCTTTTGGAGGGTTTATGACTTGAGGCTTCCAATCCCAGTATCTTTTCACCTCCAGGCCATTGGGGTTGCATCGCATCCAGTGGCCGGGGGGAAGCTTTCGGATGGACCGGAAGAGCGTCCGGGGGGATGGAACAAACCTGAGACTGAATAATTGTCCCAGGCTTTCAAGATCCACCTCTCTCGGGCAATCGTTCGCCTGGATGAGCGCCTTAATCTCCGAGGCGAACAGGAATCGATGGTTTAAAAGAGCATAGTAGAGCGGCTTGACCCCTAAATGATCCCGGGCCAAAAATAATTCCCTTCTTTTTGAATCCCACAGCGAAAAGGCAAAGATCCCGTTAAAATGTTGGACGCAATCGGTCCCCCACTCCTCGTAACCGTGGACGATCACTTCCGTATCGGACCGGGTCTTAAACCGGTGGCCGCTTTTCCGGAGGTCTTCCCTCAACTCAAGAAAATTAAAGATTTCTCCGTTAAAGACGACCTGGAGGCTTCCGTCCTCATTGGTCATCGGCTGGGCTCCTCCATCGAGATCAAGGATGCTCAGCCGTCGATGGCCTAATCCGATGGACTCCGCCACAAACCGGCCTGTCCCGTCCGGGCCACGGTGCGCCATCACGGAAGTCATTCTATCCAGAAGCTCCGTATCGACAGGAGCCCCTCTAAAATCGTATATCCCGCAAATCCCGCACATAATTTTTTACCCGGGGCGAAAGGCGCGGAGAATCCTTTGATTCAACCGCCGCTTGTAAAGCTTCGCCTCTTCGGGACTGACCAGGAGTTTCTTCCTTTTGATCATCGGCGTGAGAAACCCGAACAACATCATGATGCCGCCCAATCCGATCGGCCGTCCGAACAGCATCCTGTGGATCACTTTAAAGAGAAAGAACCATTTGCTCCCGCCGGTGAGGTAATAGGTTTCGCCGTGCCTCCTGTTCGTTTTCAAATGTCCCATGCCGGAGCCTTCTTTTTTCAAGTGGAAAAAGGGGATCTCTTTAAAATGGCCGGTCTTCCATCCTAACGCATAGGCCTTAATCTGATCGGCGCTGTCCCATTCGGGCGTGGTCAAAAAGCCCCCGATCACCTCAAAACATTTCCTCCGGACCACCTTCGACGCCCCGGCCGCATGGTACTCGGGCATGGAGACGGCCTTCCATCCTTTTTTACCCTTTTCAAAATAAATCCCTGAAGCGATCCCTAACGTCTCATCCTTCTCAAAATGTTCAAGGAGTTTTTCGAAATAGTCCTTTCCGAAGGCAACGTCCCCGTCCAGTTTCACTACATATTCGAAATCGAGATGCTTGACCGCTTCGTAACCAAAACGAAACGCCGATACTTCCGCGAATCCTGTTCTTCTCTCAGGGCCCCTTCGAATCGTCATTAACCGGATCCAGGGATATCGTTCACAGAACGGTCTGATCAATTCAACGGTGCGATCCTTTGAATCATCATCGACGATGACCCACCGGCAAGGTTTGAGCGTCTGCCCGAGGACGGATTCGATCGTCTGCCCGATGTATCTCTCCTCATCCTTGACAGGCGTAATCATCAGGTAGCTGGGGGGCGCCATAGGTTTCTTTCAGAGCTCCGTCTTTGGGTTTGACCTCCCTTTCCCATCCAGAGCATGGAAAGGGAGACAATGCATTTTAAGCTTCGCTTGACCTTCAGTTTTCTGTCCCGGTGGTTTTCTCCTCTAAAATTCGCTATCAACAAAATAGACCAAACAACGGACCGGAGCATTTGGTGCAACAGCAGGATCAGAAGAAACCCTGCCCCTGAAATGGGGTGATGGTGTTTCCTCCAGTAGAGCCAGTTGGACCGTTGCTGTTCGATAAAAAACCGGATGGGATCGTTTTGAGAGCTCCCCCCATCGTGATGCATAATCTCTGCCTCGGGAAAATAAAGGATCTCCCAGCCGGACTTTTTAAACCGCTTGCATAAATCCAGATCCTCTCCGTACATGAAGAAATCTTCATCCAGCCAGCCGGCTTCATCGAGGGCCTTTCTTCGCAACAGCCAGAAGGTCCCGGTAATCACGTCCACCTTTTGCATATGAGTTCCATCAGCATAATCCATGAAGTAACCGCCGAAGAATCTGCTCGAAGGGAAAATTTTATCCAGGGCCAGGGCCCGGCAAAAAAAATTCCGGAGAGAGGGGAATTCTCTGTAATTGGGTATGTGGTTTGAGGCGGGGTCCGTCACTTTGGGCCCCATCATGCCCACTTCGGGATGTTCCCTCATATGGGAAACCATGCATCGAAGGCTCCCTCTCCTCACCTCCACATCCGAGTTGACGAGGCAGATCCATTCCCCGCGGCATTCCCTCAGGCCGATGTTGTTCCCCCGGGCAAACCCCACGTTCTCCCGGTTGCAAATGAGTTTGACCTCTTTGAAATGCTCCCTGACCATCTCAGGGCTGCCATCCGAGGAAGCGTTGTCCACCACAATGATTTCCGAATCCAGCCCGGAGCTTTCCCTGATAAGGGAATCCAGACAGCTTTTCAGCAGGGCTTTCCCATTCCAATTCACGATAAGAATGGACAATTCCGGGCTCATCTCTCTTTGCCTCTTCCGACTGCCAGAACAGAAACCACCTCAACAAGGCCGAACAGGAGTTGGGCGGATCGATGTCCTCCCTCCGCTCCTCCGACGGCCACATACATGACGAGGTAACCGGCCAGGGTATAAAACAGCCACCGGCCCACAGACGCCAATTCCACCGGGTGATTGGTTTCTCTCGGCTCCTTCGATAATCGCCTTGCCCGGCGCAACTGTCGCCCGGCAAAGAGGCCCCACAGGATCATTGCCGGGATCCCGAAATAGGCCGCAACTCCGAGATAGACGCTGTGCGTATCGCCCCTCATCACGCTCTCCTTGACCCAGTCGTCTGTTCCTTCCGGAAAAACGCCCGGGCTCCCCCATAAGGGATTTTCCGCGATCATGTGGATCTGCGGCTTCCAGAGAGAGGGCCTCGTATATTCTTCCGATTGAGCGGAGAGATTCTCCCGGGATAGGAAGGTCAGGTATTTTTGGGCAAGAGGAGGCATATCCTTTGACAGGGAAGGATGGAACGAAAAAATCAGGAGGATTGCCGTAAGGGCCAAGAAAGAAATGGCGGGGACAATCCGCCTCTTCTGCTCGATATAAAGATAGAGAAGTCCGACAAAAGCCGACCCCCAGAGCGTCGCCCTTCCCCCTGATAAGAGGAGCGCCCCCCATGCAATGAGGATAAAGCCTCTCCTTCTCCATGTCCCCGGTTTCAAAAGGATGATCGAATAACAGAACAGCAAGAACCCCATGTTCCCGAGCAAAATGAGCCTGAACCCCGATGCCTCCGGTTCGGTGAGGGCGTGAAGGGATGAGGTATAGGTGTCCCAGGGCAAGGTCTCGATTCCGGTCAGGATCCTGAAGAAAGAGAGAAGAATTTGAATAACGACTAAAAAGAGAAAGATGTTAAGAAACTGACGCAACCGCTCCCCCCGGGTGATCAAAATGGGGCAGAAATAATAGAGCATGACATTGATCAGGATAAGGGAGTAGAGACGGAAACCCCCAACGGGCAACCGGTAGGCAAGGACGGATCTTGTAATTTGTTCAAACCGCGGGTCCGTAAAGAGATGCAATAAGGCGATCAAGAGGAACCCCAGGGGAAGCAAACTTGACGAATGGAGGAGAAATAGGAGTCTTTTCTCCATAATCCGCCTGGCGATGAGAATGGAGGCCGCCACCGGAAGAAGAAAATCGAGAGGACTCCACCCCCCGGCTCCTCCCAGGGAAAAGCTGACCTCAAGAACGGCTAAACTCAGGATGAGCAATCCTACAAGTTCCATGACTCAATCCTTATACGTCACCGGTGGTCTTGATGTAACATGATTTTTGAGCCAGTTTAATGCGGCCACTCGCTCTCCTATACCGGGAATGATAAACCAGGCTGCCCAGATGAAGGCCGCCATCATCATCAGAATAAACATCATGTGAACGATCATCCCCATGGGGATCATCCCAAGGGTCAGGATCACCAGGGCCGCCCCGGTGAGGAAGGCCATCCGTTGAAGGTTCTCAACTGGGGCGTCCAGCATTCTCAGGGCCATCCAAAATAGAAGAAGCGTATCCAGAAAGATTCGTCCCACCCAGGCAATGGCCGCCCCCAGTATGCCGTAAGCGCCGATCATCCACCAGAGGGCCGGAACATAGAGGATAAGTTCCAGAAGATGAAGCCTGGCCGTAAGGTCCGGTCTTCCGAGGCTTTGAATCAGGTCAAAAGGCATCCGCGCCAGGCTGTTCAGGAAGACCCCGATCGCGAGAAGCTGTAAAATGGGGGCGCTCTTTTGAGCGAATGCTTTCCCGAGCCAGATCTCCAGCCCCTCATGGGCTAACGTCACCACGATCAGCGTTAATGGAAACAGGATTAAAAAAAGGCCTCTGACCCCCCGGCTGAAGAGAAGGGCTGTGCGATGGGAATCCCTTGCCCCGCTCGTTGACAATGCCGGAAACATCACCGTCGCAACGGCATTCGGGACGATGAACATTTTGCCCGCCATCTCGCTCGGGGTGACGTAATAAGCCACCGCGGAGACGGAGAGGAGAGCTCCGATAAAAAAACGGTCGAGATAGTCGATCAGGGGGCTGATGAGGTTGCTGACGGTAATCCAGGACCCGAACCTTAACAGGGGAACCAACGCCCCGGGTTGAATCGAAATGGACCGGCGCAGGTCAGACCTCCGGAAAAGAATGACCAGGAGATAGATCAACCAGATCACCACCCGCCCTGCCATCAGAACGGCGATGATCGGAAAGAGACTGCGGGTAAAAGGCAACAGGAACAGGGGGCCCAAGAAAGTGAAAATGCCAAAGGCAATCTTGAGGACATTGATCAACAGGAAACGTTGCTCGGCTTCGAGCGCTCCCCGGAGGCCGGTCTGGGTCATGATCAACGGAAGGGAAAAGGCAAGGAGATAGAAGGAGTTGAGGGTTTCCATCTGCAGGACTCGGGGGACTTTCAGGACCTGGAAAACAAGCCAGGGAGAAAGAAGGAGGAAGAGGAGCGTCCCCAGCAATCCCAGGAGGAACATGAAGATCAGGCTGGTCCAGAGCAATGGAGGAATCCGGTCCTCGTCTCCGGCCCCCAGTTTTTCGGCAATCGAGCGGGTCAGGGCCCGGCCGACCCCGAGATCAAAAATGCTGAAATACCCGATCAGCGTCCATGCCAGGCCCAACACGCCGAAGCGATCGATCCCGAGTTCGCTCACGAGGATCGGGATGGCAACAAGGGCCGCCCCCAGCGGGATGCTGTTCCCGACCAGGTTAAAAAGGATATTTCGGGCAATTAATCCCCCGCTTGTTAAGACGGAAAGGTTATTCACGGCCATGCGCCTTACCCTTCATCATCGCGTCTGATCGCTCTCGTCCGGAAGACTGCGCGGTAATATGAAAAAACCGAAAGACCCGCATTCTAACGCCTTGGAACCTAACTGTGTTTCTCCCCTTTTCTTGCGATTAAGACACAGTCTCCTGGGCGAGGGGGCCGTTTCAACCCCATGAGGTGATCTTTTTTTCCAGCAGGGATGGAAGAGAAACCGACCGGGTCCAATCGGCCCTGAGCCCTTCAATATCTGATTGGAAAACCTCTGTTTCCCCTTTCCCGGCGGGTTGCCCATATTCGGCGTTCACACGGCGCTTGGATATTCGGTCAAAGAGGGAGGCGATCTCTTCCGTCTTAACCCCCTCCGTGGCAACGATATACCGGCCTTTCTTCGCGTTGAGCGCCGCATTGATCGTGAGATCCACCGCCTCGTCAATATCCATCAGGTGAACCAGGTTCCCCCGGTTGATATGAATGCGCCGTTGACTCCGGGCGCTTTCACAAAGCCGGCTCAGAAGCGTTGACGGATGTTCGCCGGCAGAAGAGACGGTGCACAACCGCAGGTGGGCGATGGGAAAAGAGGAATCTGCAAAATAGGCGTCCAGGAATCTTTCCGCCGCAAGCTTGGCCATTCCGTAGGGCGTCACCGGTCGTGGCTCCGCAGCGGCCGAAATGGGATTTTCGTTCAGATGGCTGAAGACCTTAATCGATGAGATGTTGATCAGACGCTCGATGGCCTTTCGTCTCATCCAATCCCAGAAAAACTCAAGGCGGTTCAGATTTAAGTCAATCTCATATGCGAATTGCTTCATAAAGCTCAGGGAACGCTCAACCCGCCAGTGATAATGGATGACAAAATCGGGTGTGGGCACTCTTTCCAATTCATCCGGTCGAAAAACGGGAATCGGCGCGCTTCTCGCCTTCCAACCCCCCTGTTTCGGCTCGGTCGGATATCCCTCTAAGACGAGGGGCAAAACATGCGCCCCCAGCTCCTCTAACCGGCACACCGTCTCAGATCCGAGCCGTCCGGTCGCTCCGGTAATTAAAAAGGTCCTCCCGGTAAGAAACATCCTCTTTTTCCCAGTTTCTCAATACCTCGCCTGAAAGCAATTCCTCCGCTTTCAAGGGAAGAGATTTAAACCATTCGATCGTCAGGCCGATTCCCTCCTCAATCCCCACCTCTGGGGTGAAGCCGAAAAAACTTCTGAATTGGGAAGAGTCGCCTAAATGACGTCTCACGTCTCCCGGCCGGGGATCCTCCCGCCGGATATATCTTTCCGGATTCAAACCGAATTGCCGGCAGATGATTTCAGCAATGCGCCGCACCGGGGTTTCTCTGCCGGAACAGAAGTTCAGGCATCTGGACCAGGCTTCCGGATGGTCAGCCAATGCCAGCAGCGCCCCGGCCGTTTCTTTCACATAGACAAAATCTCGGGTCTGATCTCCATCGCCGAATATCACAAGGGGAAAACCGTTCATCGCCCGGACAATCATCTTCGGAATAAGCTCCCCCCGGACCCCTTCCCACGGGGAATTCGGTCCATACATATTGAACGGGCGGAGAATCGCCCAGGGCAATCCATAAACACGGCCGTAACTCTGGACATACATGTCTTGGGCAATCTTCGACGCCGCATAAGGTGTTTCGGGTCGGAAAGGATGCGCTTCATCCATCGGAACATAGACCCCGCTTCCGTAAACCTCGGATGAGGAACAGTGGAGGAATAGCTCCACTCGATTCCGGAGGGCCGCTTCAAGGCAGTTGATCGTTCCCATGATATTCACTTCGCTCACACGTTGGGGTTCCTTGATCGATTGCCGCAGGTCGAGCACGGCCAGATGGATGACCTGGCGGCATCCGTAGAAAGCCCGCCGGACATCTTCCGGGCGGGTGATATCCCCCTCGATGATTTCGAGCCGTGGATCATCGGCATAGGGGGCCAGGTGTTCTTTCTTGCCGTTTGAAAAATTGTCGATCACCACGACCTCACGGTCCTGATCAAGGAGCTGGGGCACCACATGCGATCCCAGGAACCCCGCCCCTCCGGTGACCACGATCCTCTTGCGGGCTTCTACGGTAAAATTATTCGTTTTTTGATTGACGGCCATTTCGTCTCCTTTCGGGTCCGGTCTCTCCTCCCCTACAATCGCTTATAAATAAATTGCGGGATGTAGTATCGCCTTTTATTCAAAATCACGCCGAGGAGGTTTCCTCCGTGCTCAATGATCTCTTCTTTCACCTTCTCCGCCACGGGCCACCGGGTCTTTTCGGCCTCAAGAACAAAAATCACGCCGTCCACTTTGTTACAGATTGCCAATCCATCCGGCGACTTTGCCGCGGGCGGAGAATCCACAAGAACCAGATCAAAGCGGTCCCTTAACTGGCTCCAGAATCGTTCGAATCGTTCGGAATGATAGATTTCAGGCGAAGAATCCGGATGTTGACTCATCGGGCTGATAAATAAAGAAGTCTCCTCGACCCGGTAAAGGGCCTGATCGATCGGTCCATCCCCTTGCGCCCCCTCCTGCCAGCCCAACCTTGGAGTAAGATTAAAAAAGAGCTGTTGGCTGGGGTGATGCCTGTCGGTCTCCAGCAAAAGGACGGATTGGCCGAATTTGACGGCGGAGACAATGGCCAATATCCGAACGATCGTGGAGGTTCCCTCGCCGTCATGCGAGCCGATGAATTGAAGAGCTTTCTTTTGTAATTCTGGAAGCATCCGGTGCAGGTTTTGGTAGAGGCGAACCCCCTCTTCCATAAACGAATCCGAAACCTTCGGAAGAGAAAGGGGCTGCAGCGTGTCGGGGGGCTGGGGCCCGGTAAAGATGCCGGTCTCCGTTCGTTCTCTTTGTGCATTTTCCAACGCTTCGTAGATCTTGCTCATCAACCTGCTCCTTTTGAAAATGATCTGTCCGACCTCCACTCCTTTTCCCCGGTCGAAGGAGGTCCCGATTTTTCTAACCTCGATAAAAATAACCATTGATAGGCCGATAAAAAAACAGACAGAAGGGAAAGGCCGGCCAGGGGCGGAAGAAACATCAAGCCCGAAACCATCCTCTTCCATAAGGAGGTTTTTTTGTCCCGGACCAGTTCGTGAGCCATCTGCTTCAAAATGGCATTGATCAAACGAAGCGCCATCATGGGGAAAACGACGGTCAAAGGCGCAAAGATCTGCTTCGATAAAGGAGCCCGGTCCCGTGTCTCAAAATCCGAAATGACTTCTTCAACGATTTTGGGATGGATCTCTTTCTGTTGATATCCGTAGCCGGTGATCAGGGCATTATCGCAGAGGATATTGAGAATCCTCGGGATCCCCCGGGCCTCCCTTACAATCCTCTTCAGGGCCCCCGGGCTGAATATCGAAAGCTCCTCAACCGCCGCCTTCGCTAATCGGTGCCGGACATACTCGAAGCTCTCCTTCTCCGTAAGAGGAAGAATTTTGGATTGGATGGCAATGCGCTGCTTGAGTTGCCGCAACTCGGGGAGAGAGAGTTTTTTTTCAAACTCGGGCTGGCCGGCCAGGACAATCTGTAGAAGTTTATCCTCGGTGGTTTCAAAATTCGAGAGCATCCGGAGATATTCCAGGGTTTGGACAGGCATGTTCTGCGCCTCGTCGACAATGAGCAAGACGGCATTCCCTTGCTGGTATTCTTTCAGCAGGCGTTCGTAGAGGCGGTTTAACTGCTCCGTCGTCTTTTTAATCGAAATGGGAATCTCCAGCTCCGTGCAGATCGATTGAAGAAGACTTTTAAACGAAATCATGGCGTTAAACAGGTAGATGACTTTCACCCGCTCCCTGTCCGCATGTTTTAGAAAGGAACGGATGATCGTTGTCTTTCCGACGCCCACTTCGCCCGTGAGAACGATGAATCCTTTTCTCATCCGGAGGCCGTAGTGGAGGCAGGCCAGCGCCTCTTTATGGGTGGGGCTCAGAAAGAGAAACTCCGGGTCCGGAGTGATATGAAACGGCTCTTTCTTAAGATGGTAAAAGGTGTGATACATGGTTCTTTCTCAATCCTGATGGGGGAAGTTGGCGAGGACGGGGAGGCGAAGGCGTCTTTTCACGCTTTCCGGGGTCGAAAAGCTCTGAGAAGTCAGTTCGTTAAAAAAGGCAAGTCCCAATCCCGAAATTGCGCCGAAAATCACCCCGAACACCATATTGAGGGCTTTTTTAGGCTTAACGGGCTTTGCGGAGATGCGGGCCGCCTGGATCACGCTGATGTTTGCGATTTTCTGACGGTTTAAATCCTCGGAGATCCGGGCCTCCTCCAGTTTCTCTAAATAGACCCTGTAATTTTTCTCGTTCATCTCCAGCTCCCGTTCCAGGTTTCGAAGTTCATTCTCCCTCAGGTCAAGGGTCTGAATCTCCTGGTCCAACTGCTCAATCTGTTTTTTCAGGGCGACCCTCTTGCCCTCCTGGGCGGAAAGGTCGGCCTGGACCCTGACCGTTTCCCTTTCCATGTCCTCATAGACGATATTCTTTCCTGTCCGGACTTTATCCTTCAGGTCTTCCTCCTGCTTTCGAATAAAGTCCTGAACCAGTTTGATTTCTTTCCTGACCTTGACCACCAGCGGGGTATTCTCTTTATACTTCAGGACGAGTTCCTGCTCCTTTAATTGAAGGGTGAGGAGCTGGGTCTTTGCATCGTCGATGATTCGGTATCGCTCGGTTTCGGTGTAAAGGGGGACCTGCTGGGTCACCGTCTGCATCTGTTCCTTCAACGTCGACAGTTTATGCTGAAGCTCATGGACCTGGTGCTGGGCCTGTTTTAAAGCGGTATCCAGGCCGGCGCGCTGGTTCAAGAGCAGGGTCATTTGCTCCCTGAGCGAATAGACGCGGTATTTTTGCTTAAAGGCCTCCGACTGGACTTGAGATTTCGTCAGCTTCGCCTCGTAGGTGGAGCGTTGCTGTTCCAGAAAAGAGGACTGCGGATCGCTGTAGACCTGAAGGTGCTTCACCTTGAAGAGGTCGATGATCAGGTTGACGGTTTCCTCCGCAATGCTTGGATCGCGATGCTGAAAAGAGACCTCGATCACGTTCGATTTTTTAACCCCTTCGGCGGAAAAATTTTTCCTGAATCGATGGACGGCCGCCGCCATGGGTGTTTGCTGGGCCGGCGGGCTCTTGGCCAGGTCGGGGTAAAGGCGTTCCACCGTCAGGGTATGGACCGCCTTCTCAATCAAGTCCTTGCTGGTCAGGATTTTGATTCCGGAGTTGATGATCTCCTCCTGGTTGACTGAAACCAGGGGGACTTTATCGCCCACTTCGGGCCGATAGATAAATTCCCTCCCGAACTTGACCAATAAGTTCGATCTGGCCTCATACACGGGGGGATACAGAAAAGAGAAGAGCGCAGTCCCCGCGACGACCAGAATAAAAACCCCGATGATTATTTTCTTGTGCTTGAATAAAATGTTTAGGAAATCCCTTAAACCGGACTCCTCATAGGATTGTTCCATAAACTCCCCTGGTCCAAAGTCTCATGGATTGAGATTGTAACCCATCCCGATGGGAATTGGGACATTTTTTCGGATATACTGATCCACCCACACATTAATCTGGGCGATTGAAGATTTGGGCACATAGACGATATCGTAAGGTGTGAGAAGAATGTCCTGCGACATATCGGTCCCGTCAATCACCTTCCTCAGGTTCAGGGAAATTGAAACCGGCTTATCGTCTTGCCCCCGGCGGATGACGACCACCTCCGTTGCCCGGGCGGTGTCTTTCAGCCCGCCCGCCCGTGAAATCGCCTGAAGGACGGTCATAAAGCCGACCAGCGGAAACATATCAGGCCTTGCGACCTCCCCGTCCACAAAGACCTTCTGCGCCTCGAACGAGCGGACGATCACGGTGATCTCGGGGTGTTTCAACTCGGGGGCGTAGGTTTCGATCAGTTTCTTCGTTAACTGCGACGGCGTTAAACCCGTAACGATCACTTCGCCGATCAGTTGGAGGGAAATGCGGCCATCCGGACGAACGGTCACCTGCTCGTTGAGATCGGGATTATAATAAAATTTGATATCCAGTAAGTCTCCTGCCCGAATCACATATTCCGGCCTGAGCTGAGGCGTTGCGTTTGCCCGGGTCATTTCCATCGGCGTTGGGTTTTTGACGACGGAAGAACAGGCCGCAAAAAAAAGACACATCATCCATAACATAACAAAGCTTAACATTTTCATCCTTCACCTTCCTATCTCTAAACCTTTGTGCAAATAGAGTACCATCCGATTAGACATTGAGCATTTTACGTCAATCATTTCTTTAAACCTTATAACTTCTTGTATTCATTTGGTATTATTTTGAATGATTCCAGCTTAATAATCAACTGAATGTGAAACATTTTCCAAAATGGGCCACAATAGAAATATTTAGGACAAAAAGTGGAAAAAAATTAGATAAAAAGGAAAATTCTATTCCATTCCGGAGAGGAGAGGAGGGTTATCTTTAATATCGGGGTTTATCCCATTAGAAAGCCTTCAAATTTCTAACGGCGCAAAAAAAAGGGCTCACCGGCATTTGACCAGTGAGCACCTTTTTATTAACGTTTCTTTGATTCCTTATCTCTTTCTAAACCTCTTCCTTCCAAAAATCCCCAACCCAAGAAGACCAGCCCCAAGAAGAAGGAGAGTAGAAGGCTCAGGCACATTAAAAATATATGATTGGCCCTGATTACTTCCACCATCATATGTGTCAAGGGCAAGAATCCCGCTGTTTGTATAATCACTCTTTAACAATGCTTGGGTAATATAATCCCCAGCCTTATCTGCTAATGCCGAATTATTTGTTTTGCTAATATACCAACTTTTCCATCCATCTAGGTCAGTAGCTACATCATTATACTCATCTTCCAAATACCATATTGCAAGCTGAAGTGCTTGGACATCCGAAAAGGTTCCACTTAAGTATTGTGAATAAAGCCATTTAGTGCTTCCGCTAATTTGATCGCCATCGTTTGTATTTTTCCCGCCTTTCCAAACTATATCATCATCGGCATCAAAAACATATTTTGCATAGCTCACATATTCATCTAATTCAAGGCAAAAACTATAAATTTCAATATTTTTATCTAAATTTTTAATCTTAAACAAACCTCCTAATGTACCAAATCCGCTATTAACCGAAGTTTCTAATGTTATTTTTAACTCGTCACCCACCGCAAATGGAGTTGCATGAATTATCCCAGGTATGAAAAATGTTATAAATATCAATAGTGATAAATACTTTTTCATTTTTTCCTCTCCAAATTAGTTATGATATTGATATTTAAAATGATGAGAGGATATACCAACCTCCCCCCAAAAAACGCCTGTCAGTTCAAAGCCAACATCCCTTTAATCTCAGGGCTTAAATTTCCTCCTCAAAATTCCAAGCGCCAAAAGACCTGAACCAAGCAGCAAAAGCGTTGTGGGTTCGGGTACCGATGTCGATTTTCCGTAAAGACTCACATGCGAAATGGCTCCTCCTGGTCCCGGCCAGAAGTTCAACAGTTCTATACTATCTTGACCATCCCAATTGTTTAATTTAAATAAATACCAAGCTGGTGTTGCTTTCCCATCTTTAACGAGAAGGTATGCTATGGGTAAGATGTGTGGTGTACCATTATTCCATCCGATGGTTGCTTCGGTTGGATCATTTATTGTGTTATCAAATATGGTGTTGTAACTCCCCGCAAGAGACCCTTCATCGATGCCTTGAGAATAGCCCTTAGAATGATTGCTCTTATAGAGCTCCGTATATTCAGTCCCCATTATTCCGAAGATTATGGCATTTATTGATGGAACACTGATTTGATCGCCAGTCCAATAGTTCGTTCCTAGTTCCCATGAAGGTTGAGAAAGTTGATTTGCGTATATCGTGAGAGCCTTTGCACTGGACAGCATTCCAAGCATAAAGCAAAGAGTGATTGTTATCACCATTAGGCTTAATATTGTAGATTTTCGTAACATAGAATCTCCCTCTTTATTATCTTTTAAGGTTCCAAGTACAAAATTCATGCCAGGATTTAAATTTTAAATTTTATATTTTACGAATAACCTAACTATTTAATTTTAATTAGAAATAGTCTCAAATCAAAAATCAATGGTTTTATATGGGATAAGCATTCCTTCTAAAAATTGTAAGAAAACCCGACGATACGATGGAGTGTTAAGTTTTTAGTGTTAAGTGTTAAGAAAACTCTTTCAAAAACAATAAGTTATTTTATCTTTTTACACCATTTTACAATTGTAAACTTTTCCGACAGAATGGGTTACTTGAGTTTATTGTGTTTGTTGAGTTCTTTGGGTTTATTGAGTCACATCACGATAGCACAAGTAACCCAATTACCCAAGTAACTCAATCAACCGAACTTACCGCAGAACGGTAACACTTGTTTTCCCCTTGAATCCTTGGACCCTTGAATCCTTGAACCCTATGATTCAATCTTCAAAAAAAATTCTGTTGACTGCAAGTGAAGGGAATGCTATTCTCCGAGCTCAAAGAATTGGAGTTTTCATAATATGGCATCGGATGAGCTCAATATTAATATTATCCTGGAAGATGTGAAGGAAAAGTTGGATCTGGTGATTGAAGCCGTTAATATGACTAATGAGAAGTTAGATCGCAATGAAAAAGCAACTGAGGAAAGATTTGATAAAATAGAAACTGAAATCCTGATGATCAAGAAAGATATCGGAGTAATGAAAGGCGATATCCGGGAGATGAAATGCGATATCCAGGGACTTCGGCAAGACCTGGATGATCATCGGTCAAACACCGAACTCCACGGAAGCAGGAGCAGCAAAAAAGTGTCATAAATCCACAAACCAATTGAGTTACTTGTTTTCATTGAGTTCGCTGAGTTGCTTGTGTTTATTGTGTTTTTAATCCGTAATTGCTGATCGTAAGTCGTTAGGCGCAAGGGGTCAACCCGCAACCCGTAACCCGCAACGATTTTTATCTTTTAACACGTTGCTGTTTTTTCCAACATTCCAATATTCCGGATTTTCTATTCCCTACACCCAACACGCTACACCCTTTATGCTTAAACCCGTAACTTGAAACCCGTAACCCGTAACAGTCCTTATCTTTCAACGCTTTGCTCTCTGCGAGCATTTGAAAGTCACCGCAGCGCTGCAGCACCGCAGCACAAATGATTTCCTCATTCCTGCCTTCCTTATCCCATTATTCCTCAATCTTTTAAACCCGCAACCCGTAACGATTTTGTCTTCGAACCCGTAACAGTATTTTCAACATTCCATCATTCCAGTTGTCCTTCTTCCTGAATTCC
>JAGVBT010000114.1 GCA_020059605.1 Deltaproteobacteria bacterium | reverse complement strand
CGAAATCACCCCGGGGAGCTTTCCCAAGAAGACGATGTTGGCCAACAGCGGGGCCGAAGGGGTTGAAAATGCGATCAAGATTGCCCGTCATGCAACGGGGCGTCCGGCCGTCATTGCCTTCGAGGATGCCTTTCATGGACGAACCCTTTTGGCTTTAAGCTTAACCAGCAAGATAAAGCCCTATAAATTTGGATTCGCCCCTTACGCCCCAGAGATTTATCGGATGCCCTATGCCTACTGTTACCGATGTGCGTTTGGTCTGGAATACCCTTCTTGTGAAATTCGTTGCGCCTACTTCTTAAGAGATTTTTTCCATACTCACATTTCTTCTGAACAAGCCGCAGCTCTAATTGTGGAACCTGTATTGGGTGAAGGAGGGTTTGTTGTCCCACCCAAGGAGTATTTCAAAATCCTTCATAAAATCTGCCAGAACAATGGAATTGTCTTTATTGCGGATGAAGTTTGATCAGCGACAATTAGAATTCCCGTCCCTTTCCCTTACTACAATCTTTTTATTATCTTCGCAGGAGCGGCGGTTGCCCTGCTGCTCTGGTTGACCCTGGAGAAGACCTGGTGGGGGCGGATGATCCGGGCCTCGGCCTCTGAAAGGGAGATGGCGAATGCGATCGGAATCAATATCCCCTTTCTCTTCACCACGGTTTTCGTCTTCTCAGCCATGCTTGCCGCCCTCGGGGGTGCCCTTGGGACTCCTGTCCGCGTGGTCGCCCCCGGAATCGGAACGGCGATGATCATTCAGGCATTTGTAATCACGGTCATCGGTGGATTAGGGAACCTGAAGGGGGCTTTTGTAGGGGCCTTGATTGTGGGAATCCTGACCTCCTTTGGCATCCTCCTCTTTCCCATCTTTGAAATGTTTATCACCTTTGTTGTCATGGCCGTGGTTTTGATGGTAAAACCGGAAGGACTCTTTGGGAAATAATCAATGAAAAATAGTCAATTAGCGTTTATCAATTGAGAACCACCAAAAACATATGGGCCTTTTCCCAGAATTATTGCTAATTTTGCAATGCTAAAATTACAATGACGAAACTTAAACCTCTTCTTCTCATCGCATTGATCCTCCTCCTTCTTCTCATTCCTGCATTCGGAGGAAAATATATCCTTTACATGACCATCCACATCCTTATTCTCTCCGTATTTGCCCTGGGATTCAACCTCCTTCTGGGTTATACGGGGTTGCTTTCCTTCGGTCAGGCAGGTTTTTTTGCTGTGGGAGCATACGCCTCTGCGAAAATCCTCCTGGTCATCCCTTCCCTGCTCTTAGGTGTTATTGGAGGGGCGATCGCTGGTGGCATCGCCGCTTTGATCCTTGGCTATCTATGCGTTCGCCACACCCGGATCTACTTTTCAATGTTAACTCTCTCTTTCGGGATGATGATCTATTCTTTAGCATGGAAATGGCGAGACGTGACCGGTGGCGATGATGGATTAGTGGGCATTCCAAGGGCTCCTTTCGATATTCCGTGGATTCTTTCCATCAACATGACCCCCATGGAGAATTACTACTATTTTGTTTTGGTGATATCCCTGGTGTCCATATTTTTTCTTTACCGGCTTGTGAACTCCCCGTTTGGTCTCACTTTAAAGGGAATTCGGGATAGCGAGAACCGTGTGGCCTATGCAGGGATTTCCATAAGGACCTATCGCCTTCTCTCTTTTACCATCGCCGGATTATACGCGGGACTTGCCGGGGCCCTATTGCCACCCCTCGAAAGCACGGTCACACCGCCTCTGGCCCACTGGACGCATTCAGCCGAACCCGTCATGGTCACGCTTCTTGGGGGCATCCATACCTTCTCCGGACCGATTGTGGGTTCCGTACTATTCTACATCCTTAAGGATATCATTGTCAGATATACCCAATACTGGCTCATTTGGTTTGGTGCGATCATCGTCTTGCTTGTTCTGGTCTTCCGTGGAGGGATGGTCATCTTCTGGACGGAACGGGTTTGGCCCCGGTTAAAACGGATCTAAGGGAAAAAGAAAAGGTATGGCCGAACTTCTCAGGACGGAGAAACTCCGCAAATACTTCGGTGTGGTGAGCGCAGCGGATGATATTGACCTCCATATCGATGAAGGTGTCCTGACCTCCATCATCGGGCCCAATGGAGCAGGAAAAACCACCTTCATCAACCTGCTGACGGGAAACATCTTTCCGGATTCAGGAAAAATCTTCTTCCTCAACCAGGAGATCACCCGTCTTCCCATTCACAAACGAGTTAAGAAAGGGGTCTGCCGCTCTTTTCAGATCATGAATATCTTCCCCAAGCTCACGGTCTACGAAAACCTCCAGATTCCTATTCTCTCCTGTTTAAACCGCACCCTCAGTTTTTTCAAACCGGCTACCTCGCATGGGGATGCCAATGAAAAGGTCGATCAACTGATCAAGGAAATCGGTTTGATAGACAAAAGAGATCTCTCTGCGGGAGTGCTGTCTCATGGGGATCAGAGACTGCTTGAGATCGGCCTTGCCATGGCCTCTGAGCCTAAACTTCTATTCCTTGACGAACCCACCGCGGGCATGAACCCTGTGGAAAGGGTCAGGATCCTGGAAAACATCCGTAGACTTTCCCTTGAAAAACAGTCCACGTTTGTGATTGTGGAACATGATATGGACATTGTCTTCTCGCTTTCCGACCGGATTGTCGTCCTTCATCGCGGTCAGGTGCTGGCCGATGGAACCCCTGAGGAAATCCATAAGAATGAGGATGTGCGAAAGGTTTATTTGGGCGAAGAAATTCTCTGGGAGAAAATATGAATACCGGGGCCGCCGGATCAGTTCAAACCATTCTCATCGTTGACCGGATCGACACCTTCTACGGTCAGAGCCATGTCCTTCAGGAGGTCTCCCTGTCGATTGGGGAGAGAGAAACCGTCTGCCTCCTTGGAAGGAATGGAGTGGGAAAGACAACGACCCTTCGCTCGATTATGGGACTCACGCCTCCTCGTTCCGGCCACATCTTTTTCAAACGGAAGGATATTGTCGGAAAACCCCCCTTCCAAATTGCCCAATTGGGTATTGGCTATATGCCCGATGACCGAAGAATCTTTCCTGACCTAACCCTCTTTGAAAATCTTGAACTCGCCCATCGATTATCCAGTAAAGGAAAGACTCACTGGACTTTCGAAAAAATCTTTCATCTCTTTCCCGTCTTTGTTGACTTAAAAAACCGCAAAGGAACACAGTTGAGCGGTGGGGAGCAGAAGATGCTGGCCATCGGCCGTGCTCTGATGAAGAATCCCGAGCTTCTCCTCATGGATGAACCTTCGGAGGGGCTTGCCCCTCTCATCGTTCAAAATTTGGTCGAGGTGATCGCCCGAATACGAAGCGAAGGGGTTACCATTCTTCTGGCAGACCAGAGTCTCAAATTCTGTCGGAAGACCTCGGATCGGGGATACATCCTTGAAAAAGGATCGGTTCAACATGAGGGCGTCATGGACGATATCTGGCAGAACGAGGAGATCGTCAAAAAATACCTCGTCCTATAACAAACCCTCCCGCTTTTTTCTAACCCAATTCATATTTGCTTTTGGAACAACGCATTCCGTCTTCGGGACAACGGGTCGTGGATCCGTTTCGCCCTGTACACCCCGCGGTGTAGAGTGTCCCTTGATCCACCCTGTGTTAACTGCCCTTCCCCTTCGCCCGAGAAATCCCCGTCACGAATTTCTCCCCATGGAGATCTATTTCCCCTTTTGCCCCGACAGGACTTTGTGAAAAGTCCCGAAGATTTGCTAACCGGTCTAATATTATGTAGAATAAACCTGTAAGCAGCTCAAGAGGAGGACGCCAATATGTTTCCCGGGATGTCGCTTGATCTCCAATGGGTGCTCAATTCAATTTATAATGGCATTGTTGTCATCAATGCGGAGGGAAGGATCACCTATTTTAATAAAACCGCAGAAAGAATTTTTAATATCCCTGCTCATGAAGCCATGAATCTCTACATCCTGGATGTTCTACCAAACACCGGCGGCAAGTTGCTCGAATGTTTGAATACCGGAACGCCATTTTATGGGGAAAAACTTAAGGGAGAGGAGGTTACCCTAATTGCCAACATTAATCCTATAATATGTGATGGCAAGGTCTCTGGAGCCGTAAGTGTTTTCCAAGACATCTCCGAGATTGAGAAAATTTCAAAAGAATTGGACCTTTTTAAAACCATGAAGGATTGGCTTAACACCATTATCGATTCATCATACGACGGCCTCTGGATCTGTGATCATGAGGGGAAGGTGATCCGGGTCAACAAAGCTTCGGAAAGGATCAACGATTTAAAAGCCGAGGATGTCATTGGGAAGAATGTGAGGGATTTGGTCGCAGAAGGGCGTTTTGATAGACCGGTCACTTTTGAAGTTTTGAAAAGGAAGACAGCGGTAACACTTATTCAGCAAACTAAAAGTAAAAAAAAGATTCTCCTAACAGGCAATCCGATTTTGGATGAGAAGGGGGAAGTGGCATTTGTAGTTATAAACGAAAGAGATATTCATGAACTTGACACTTTAAGACACCGGCTTTTAGAAACTCAAGCTTTGGCTAAAGAATATATTTCAAAACTTTCTGAATTTGAAATGAAAGGAGTAGATCTTTCCAATATTATTTTTAAGAGCAAAGAGATGGAAAGAATCATTGAAACAGCCTTAAAAGTTGCGAAAGTTGACTCAACGGTCCTTCTGCTTGGGGAATCTGGCGTTGGAAAAGGCGTGATTGCAAAATTAATCCACAAGTATTCCAGCCGGAATTCCGGCCCCTTCATTCGAGTGGATTGCGCCGGGATTCCGGAATCCCTCGTCGAATCGGAATTGTTTGGATATGAAAAAGGGGCTTTTACCGGGGCCAAAACAGAGGGGAAGCCGGGATTTTTTGAACTGGCCAACCGGGGGACCCTCTTCCTTGATGAGATCGGGGAGATTTCAATGAATTCTCAATCCAAACTCCTCCGATTCTTAGAAGACCACGAAATTATCCGTGTCGGTGGCACGGAGCCTAAAGAGATCGATGTCAGAGTGATTGTAGCCACGAATAGAAATATTGAGGAAATGGTCGCATTTAAAAAATTCAGGGAAGATCTCTATTATAGATTAAATGTAATTCCGATCCATATCCCCCCCCTGAGGGAGAGAAGGGATGACATCTTGCCCCTCGTCTTCTATTTTCTTGAGAAGTTCAATCAGGCCTATCACAAGAAAAAAGCCTTCTCCCCGGAGACAATCGAGATTTTATGCAAATACCACTTCCCTGGAAATATCCGCGAACTGACAAACATCATAGAGCGTCTTGTTGTCATCACAGAAAACGAGCATATTGAAGTACGAGATCTCCCAAAGGCAATTGCAAACTGCCATTTCAAAGAAATACCCTACCCGGTTTTATCAGAAGATATTTCACTCAAGGATGCGCTGGGAAAACTTGAGAGTCTTGTGATCGAAAAAGCTATAAACAAATATGGCTCTCAACGGGAGGTAGCAAAAGCCTTAAAGGTGGATCAAGGAACAATATCGAGAAAAATCAAAAAGTTCTCCCTGTCAAAGAAAGATGCATTTATGCATAAATGATTGTATTTATGCATCATACATTTATTTAAAAATTCAAATAGCTTAATGAAAAATAAATTTCTAATTCCCACAAACAGATGCGATATCGCATATATTTTGGCTTTTACTTTTCATTTAGAAACCTTACAACCAAAATTGCTAAAAATCGATTTCTTCTTTTAGATTAAACTATTATCTGTGCAAATCCTCTGTTTTCTCCCCGGCATAACTTAACTTATCACCTTGGCACAAAAGATGTAACCATTTTCCTTTAAATTTCATTTAATGAAACCTATCCAAGCAGGTTTCACCTCAAAAAAAGAAAAGAAATCTTTATTATGAAAACAAACAAGTCTTTATCAGAAGAACGTCACCGGCACATCCCCCAGGGCCCATTCAATGTCCATCCGATTTTTGCTGCAAAAGCAAAGGGGGCGGTCATCACCGATGTGGAAGGGAAGGAATACATCGATTTTGCGGGGGGGATCGGGGTCAACAATATCGGCCACTGCGATGAGGAAGTGCTCAGGGCGGTGCAGGATCAGATTCAGAAATATAT